>WJKO01000154.1 GCA_014729055.1 Promethearchaeota archaeon
ACGTAAACCTTCATGTTGAAAATGGGGATACTTTACTCCATGCGGCAGTATATTATAATGATCCGGAGTTGTTGACTTTCCTGTTAAAAAACGGTGCAAATGTGAATGCTCAGTCATTTAAAGATAAGGGGACACCTTTGCACTATGCTGCATATCTTGGTAACTGTAAAATGGCTGAGATCCTGATTGAATATGGGGCAGACATAAATTATCGTAAAGAATCAATGTATACTCCCTTGCACATGGCTTCTTTGTATTCAAAAAAAGAAATGGTCAAACTTTTGCTGGCCCATGGAGCCAAAGTAAACGCCAAAAACAACATGGACGGAACTCCACTTTATGATGCTTGTGTTTCAGGTGTGACTTTGGGTGAAGATGAAGAATCCGTTGAAACCGTTCGAATCCTGCTAGAAAACGGAGCCGATCCGAGCATCCAAGGACACCCGGATTATACAATTATTCAAATGACCTTAGTTATGGGAAATTTTGAAACGGCTAAACTTTTAGCTCAATATGGTGCAACTTTAGAATCAGAAAATGGATCAGAAAAGATTATTCTTCGTGGTGAAGAGCTTGAACAATACATAGAGCAATACAAAGACTATTATGAAGAAAATAAAGAAAAAATTCAAGAGATAGAAACTAAGAATCTAGGAACAGCCACCCATTGAGACTGTTCTTTGACATGTTTATATTATTTTTACGGCAAAACCATCGATGAGGTGCTCATTATGGCGGATGTGGACAGTACCAATGGGATTACGGATGGCGATTATTATTACGGGCATGATCATTTGTATAGTCCGGTTGTGCTGTTTGATGCTGCCGGGGATGTGGCTGAGCGGGTTGAATATGATGCTTACGGCAGTGTGCGGATCTTTACCGATGGGGATCAGGATGGGGTATGGTTTGACGATCCCGATGATCCGGTGTATGCGTCCAGCCAAATCGGCAATCCGTACTTGTTCACCGGCCGTCGGCTGGATATAATGGACAGCGGCTCTTTGAAAATCTATCACTACCGCGCCCGAGCCTACGATCCGGAAACGGGGAGGTTTATGCAGAGGGATCCTATGAGTTATATCGATGGAATGAATTTATATGAATATGTAAAATCTCAACCATTAATGTATTTAGATTATACAGGCAAACAATGTGTAATTGGTGGCTGGGGAGGATTTTTAAGGGCATTATGGCGATTTGCCAGTGATAATACTGGAACAAGTCCCGACATATTTTGGAGTCCAAGTCATGCTTATTGGGGGAAGTGGTCCAAATGGAATTTAGATAAAAATTGTATTACGCCTCATGTAGAATGCGGAGAGGATCTGACAGGTAAACCTTGTAAAAGAAACAGTATGAAATTTGTAAATTTATGTGGTAAAGAACGTAGAGAAAAAGTTGCAACTAATACTTTTAAACCTGTACTTAAGGAGTATAAGCAAATATTCTCTTGGGATCATTATAGAGGTGTTATTGCTTATAAAACTCAAAAACGAAAATTAACATATAATACATATGCTGATGTTGAGTCTGGTGTAATGTTTCAATGTTGTGGAGGGAAGTGGAAAAAGACAGGTACTCCATTAATAATTAAAGATAAACATATAAGAACAGAAGAAGTGACAGAAGGAAGAGTAAAGAGAAAATTTGTTGACAAAAAGATTCCGGATGTACCTTTAGTGTAGCGTATAAAATATTTTTTTGATTATGAAAATCTATGAGTATAATATTGAAGAAAAATTTTATTGATGGAATGTTTAAACGAAAGAAAATAATTTCTTTACTAATTTATTTTTCTTTTTTAAGCTGCATATTTTTGCACAGTTGTAAAGATCACAATGTTGATGAAGAAGGGAATTCACGCTTGCATATAGCGGCACTTGGAAATGAAGAGGTAGTTGTTGAAAATTTTTTAAAGTCTAATGACAATCCGAATATTAAAAACTTATTAGGAATAAGTCCACTTCATTATGCTTGTCAAGGAGAAAAAGCTCTTCCGATTGTGAAATTACTAATAAAATATGGAGCAGATTACAATGCGATGTCAAATAATAACTCTACCCCATTGCATTTTGCAGCCTATAATGGAAAACCAGAAGTTGTTTCATATTTAGTATCAAAAGGAGCTTGTTTAGATTTTAAGGATGAAAACGGGCAAACTCCTCTTTTTTATGCGATTCGTAATACAAAAGATGAAAATGTTATTAGATTAGTTGAATTAGGAGCTGATATTTGGATTAAAGATCATTTTTATAATTGGCCATATGATTATGCAAAAAGTCAAAAGAATACTGAAATAATTGACTTTTTGATAGAGAATACTGATTTTGACAAAAGAGATAAGGATGGATATACTATTCTTCATTTAGCTGTTCTGAAAGAAGACTATGATTTGACAAAATTCCTTCTTGATCATGGAGCAGATCCTAACCTTACAGATTTATCTGGTAAAAATGCATATGATTTAGTTAAAGAGTATCATCCGGAAAATATAAAACTGAATGAATTGCTAAAAGCTACCGATAATAAAAAACCATCAAGTAAGGAATTTAATAATATACCTATTTCTAACCAAAAGTATGAAAATTTCGATGAAGATGATAAAGTGTTATTTGCAGCTATATACGATAATGACATTGAAATTGTAAAGAAAATAATATCGCTTGGGATTAATCTTGATTTTTTATTTTTGGGAAGAATTACACCTCTACAAGCCGCTGTAATTAATCAAGATTACGAAATAACGCGTGTTTTAATTGAAAACAATGCTGATGTTGATATGCGAAATAAAGAAAATAGTACGGCCTTGCATTTAGCATCTGCAAGTACGAGTAAGGTTGGGATTGATATTTTACAATTATTATTAGAAGCTAATGCTGATCCTAATTTATGTGATACTCAGGGAAGCCCATTGTTTCAATGTGTAGGAAATGATAATGTACAAGGCGCAAAGTTACTATTGAAATATGGTTGTGATGTTAATAAAAAAGGTTACGATGGTAATACCGCATTACATCATTCAATTATGCTTTCAAAACAAAATTTTGTAGAGTTTCTTATAAAGAATAA
Organism: Promethearchaeota archaeon; assembly: GCA_014729055.1. Taxonomy (GTDB): domain Archaea; phylum Asgardarchaeota; class Lokiarchaeia; order Sigyniarchaeales; family Promethearchaeaceae; genus WJKO01. The sequence goes on from WJKO01000154.1 coordinate 3,073, forward strand.
TGCTAATATCAATATTTTGAACAATAATAAACAATCTCCATTTGATGTCTTGATGGAACTAGAATGTGATGATTCAATAAAATATAATATACAAAAAATGTTGTTTAGAAATTGAAAACCGGAATCTAGGGACAGCCATCCATTTTAAGACTTTTCTTTGACATATTTATATTATGTTTACGGTAAAACCATCGATGAGGTGCTCATTATGGCGGATGTGGACAGCGGCAATGGGGTTGCTGACGGGGATTATTATTATGGGCATGATCATTTGTATAGTCACGTAGCCCGGGTAAACATGGATTACAAAACGTAGGATGGGTTCGGCTTTTTGAACCCATGCTGATCAATTCAATTTTCGCCGATAGGCGTTTCCTAATGTTTTTATTCTTGGTCATATTCAATCCCCTCCGGCATCTCATATTCCCACACACAATTCCAATCGAAGAAATACAGAATTCCTTTATACGATCTTCGATAATTAGACAATTTCCAAT
>WJKO01000155.1 GCA_014729055.1 Promethearchaeota archaeon
GGTAAGAGTAGGATCATAAAAGCAATTAGACCAATAGTGGCTCCTGCCGTAGTGTCAAAACCAACAGTTAAGTCTTCTAATAGTTTCGCCGAAAATTGTGGAATTGAACCAAATACCAATTGAAGAACAATAGTCATTAATCCGGTTATAATTCCGCTTACAACATATACTTGTAAGAATATTTTCCATCCAAATCGTCCCTCAACCGTTTTTCCAATGAAATAGATAATAATTAAATTGAAAATCAAGGAAATAATATTACCCGGATTAAAAATGGATGTTATCAAGGTTATTGAATACAACCATGTAGCACTGAGTATTTTAGCAGTAGAGAGGAAGAAAAATTGATCAACACCAGGAATTAATATCAAAAGATAAACAATAAATTGAATTAACATCAAACTATACGTTGCTTTGAGATTTGTTTTTGATTTAAATGGATTGATAAGACTTCTACCACGTGAAGCCCCTCTCTGCTCTCCTCCCATAGCATCGCTTGAAGACCCTAAATCATAACTTGTACTTTCAATATGACTTGGATACGAATGAGATGACCGCGGCACTAAATTTTTTGCTGTATAAGGATCATTCTTATATTTAAAGGAACATTCATGGTTTTCGGGTAGTCTGTGCTTTGTACAGAACTGTTCCCCACAATATCTACATTTAAATGGAAGATAATCGATATCTATATCACAAAAACTACATTTCACCATAAATAATTCTCCAAGCTTGATGATAAAAAATATCCAAACAAAACAAAGAAATGTTCTCTATTGTCTATTTTTATAATCTTTACTAGTATTAACTCGTTATGAATAAAAAAATTTTGCGTTATAAAAAATTTTAACTCGATATAAGAGAAGGAGAATTTATCTGACCTTGAATAGTAAAACTTACTATACATAATGCAATTAAAACAATTAACATAACCAACCAGAGCTTTGGTCTCCATTTCTTTATATTTTCTCCATCTAATATACCAAATGGTAACATATTGAAAGTTCCCAGCGTAAAATTGAAGACAGCACCTGTTGCTAACCAATAATTCCACGGACTTATATTGTATGTTATTAAAGCTAGACCTAGCATGATGGATCCTAAAACAACGTTTGATAGAGGTCCTGCTAATTTACATAATCCTGTTTCTCGATTGATATTTTCGAGCCCCAAGACAACGACAGCACCAGGTAATGCAAATTTTACCGGTAAAAATAGACAAATAATCGTCATAACAACCCCATTTTTAAATAAGCGGAACTTGGTTTGTAATTCGAAGCTTCTTGCAGTTTGCCTATGTGAAAACTCATGAGTTAAGAAGGACATCAAATAGAAAATTGAGAGCACCAAAATCTGTGCAAACAATAATTCAAAATTAAAGTTTATGGCTGAAAAGACTTCTTTTAGGGACATAGAGGTTGCATTCATTAATTGAATAATAATAATTATAAATTGAGTGAATAAACCAGAACTCACTAATAATAATAATAATACAGACGCAAACACAAAATGATATAATTCTGATTTCTCTGGCCATAGTATTCCTGGGATTTCTACCCCAGATTCTGGATTAAAGGCATCATCAGGGATATTCTTTTCAGCCCGGTGCCATATATATGAACCATCTGTATAAACATAATCCTCTTCTTCTTCCTCTGTGGGCATCAATTGAACATTTGAAGGCTGGGTATATTGTTGATTATCTTGCTGGTTTGATGCAACATTGTTTTGTTGTTCGTAATACACACCTTCTGGTTTGAGAAGTGGTTCCGATCCTAGTTCTTCTGGAGAAACTAATTGGTTACCAGTTCCAGTTTTATAATCGTATGGATTTAAGATGGGTTTTAAAGGACAATCATGCATATTTGTAGGAAAATGTTCTTCACAATAATCTTGGTTACAGTAAGAGCAGTGTTTCAAATTATCAAATTCACGTCCACAATAATAACAAATGGGCATGATATCAAATATGGTAAAAACGAGTATAAATTTTTTTAACTTTGAAAAATAAATTGGAAATGAGGAAAAAATGGCAGAAAAAATTACGGCAGATATTGAAATATTGTTCCACCCAGATCTCTCTTTGGATATTAAGGAGATAAGACTTTTGTATTCATTAGATGGCGGAAAGGCATGGGATGATTATTATGCTAATAAATTAAGTGGAGATAAATACAATATAACGATGTACGATATGCCAGAAAATGCACAAATTGAGTTTTATATCGAGATTTTATTGAAAGATGGTAGAGTAATGAAAGCTCAAAAGAAGACAGATAATTACAAAACGAGGCTTTTAGACCAAGGTGAAGGGGTCTATAAAGCACAAGTTAGGATTCGAGAGGTTAGACAAACTCATAGAAAGTGTATCATTTGTGGATCTCTCATTCAAGGTATTCAATGTACGACTCCTGAATGTGAAGCAACTTATTGTCCGATATGTAATAGATTGTTACCTCCTCATAGTAATTACTGCCCTTGGGATAAACAGATGATTAGTGATTCGTAATTCATGAAATTTTTTATTCTCATTATAAAAAGATTGTAAAAGATTGTAAAAAATTGTTTTAAAAATTGTCTTGTTGCCATTCTCGAACAATTTCCATAAATTCATCCTTTGATATACCCAAATCTGGAAAATCCGTCTCTAATTCTTTTACATAATCATCTATCGTGTTTTTCTTCTTTACGGATAATTTTTTCCTTGAATTATCCGAAGCGTCTTTTTTACTAATATTTCCTAAAGATCTTTGCCAGTCCAATACAGATATTGTCATCTTTTGTATAGCACCTCTATTCTTTTCATTTTTTATGTGTGTGGGTTTTTAAAAAAAATAAAATGTGTAGGTGTGTGTAAACTAGTTACAAATTATTGATGCATAAATAATTATTTAAAAGGAAAGACCGCTGGTGTTCTTAAACTCTAAAAAATATATTCAACAAAATCAATGAAATTATTTCAATTAAATTTGTTTAATTAACCTGTTTCAATTAAATTATTTACTAAATTATCAATTTCATGAAGTTCAACTTGTAAAAGATCTTTAACATCCGATCTAGTTATCTTATTCCTTTTTTTAAGTTCGTTCTCAATCTTTTGGCAACAAGAAGTTCCGATACTAGATAGAGTAATATGCAGCTTATTATTTATATCAAAAGAGGGTATCTTAAACATTAAAGGACGCCGATGTATTGCCATTGCTCCACCCAAACCCTTAGGTTGTAATGGTTTTATTTTTTTATTGAGAATGGGTGAATTTAAAATCGCACATAAGTAATGCGCCTCATACTCGTCCTCAGTAGTATAATACCACGTTTTAACGTCCATTAGTATGTCTTGAATTTCTATCTTGTGTTTATCTAATTCTAATTTAATAGAAGACTTCCTATCTAGAACACAACAAGTGATATTTTTCCCAGTGGCATTATATGCGACAATGTATTGCTTATTAAATTTTTGCTTGGTAAGAAGGGCATTATAATCGAGTCTATCCAATATACTGGGGAACCTCGAAGCAGACTTTTCAGTTCTTCTATTTTCCCAAGTCTTTTCTATAAAATCTAACCACTTCTTCGCATTACTGCAATCTAAATCCCTTAAGTTCTCTACTGTTAGTGTTTTATAATTTTGCTTATTTCTTTCGATTGGTAAGACTATTAAGTCTAACTTATTACACCCAAAAGGAATGATTTCAGTTGCTGATAATGTGCAGAATAAAAATTTCTTCTCAATTTTACCTTTATAGTTCACTTTCCATGGTCTTTTACTTTTTTTTAAGGTTGCTGGTGATGTTCTAAAATTATAATTAGATTGTTCTTCACTTAAAATCTTAACAAAATAAAATGCTTTGGGAAAAATACTCGCCCCAACTTGAAATTTATCATAGTAAAAACTATTATTTTCATTAGATAATTTAGGAGGATAATATTGAAATGGCGTAATAGATAGTTGATTACCTACATCAGCAAGCGAAACATTCCGATTATCCAATTCTCCGCTGTACTTATAGGATAATACCGGATATTCTGTTTTACCTTTGTTAAGACCAATCAATAGACAAGCAGGCATATTAAAAACGGGTTTTACATCTCCTAAATCAATAATCTCCAATAATTTCAGTTTAGGATAATCAAACTTTCTGAAATTAATATGTTGCATCGTGCCCCCTATAACACTTCTCGGCATAACGAATCCAATGATCCCGTCCGTTTTTAGAAATTTATGGACACTCTTGCGAAAGAATAAAGCAGCCATTTCGATCTGTGAAAACAAATGCACATCCGATGTATCAAGTAACTTATACTTGAGAACTTCTTTTTTTAGGAAGTCTTGATATTTCTTGTTTTTAATCGAACGCATTACGATCCAAGGAGGGTTGCCCAATATAATACCATAACGCTCTTTTAATGTATTATAAATTAAAAGATTGGGTGGAGATAGGCTGTCTCTATTGTAGATTGGTATTTGATCAATTGATTCTATTTTATTATCATAAAGGGCAAGAATATAATTTACCCTTGCTATGAAACACGCAAGAGGATTCAGCTCATAACCAACTATGGTTTTAGTAATCTTTTTTGTAGAACAGCCCATTTTCAAAAGTTTTTTAATTAAATAAAATAGGAAAATTCCAGATCCAGATGAAGGATCTAGAATTTTTGGAATTTCGTGCCTATCATTCACATTCTTTAAAGAGAATACGCGATCAATAAGAAGATTAGCTATCCATTTGGGTGTATAATATTCTCCAGTTGTTATTCTGTCTTCTTGATATATCAATTCCTCATATATTTTCAGAAAGATATCTTCATCAACTTGAGAAAAACTGTATTTTTCTAAGCGTTTTAATAGGAATTCAATAGATTTCTTCGTGTGATCCCTAAATTGGTCTCTTAAAAGCCATTTAGAAGGATCCGGATTGAGTAAATCCTCGAAATCTATTCCCAAGCTTACTTCTTTAAGATAATTACCCTTCAAGATATCAAGAGGATTTGACAAACCAATCGTAGTTAATTCGTTAATCCTTAGATATAAACATATTTTGGTAAACATTACAAGATATAATTGATTTAAAAACAATTTCTCGTTTTTGAATAACTCAATATCATATCGATATTTGAGATCATTTTTCCAACTTTCTAAATCCTCATCAAAAATTCTTTTTTGGGAATACTTGGTCCATAGCTTACGTAAATTCCCAGAAACTTGATTGAATGTAGCACTTTTTATAGAAAATATCTCAGATATGCCCTCAGCAGACAAAGATTTAGAAGAATTCACATATACCACAAATACTTTCGTTAATTTATTTATTTAGGATGAATTGTTGTACGTTTGTACCGTCGTGCCCTCCTAGTAAAGAACCATCTGGATATTTTACGCTGATTGTGCACGAATTTCCTGCGATTTCAACTAAAATATAATGTAATGTTCCTTCTCCGTAATCAAAGCCATAAAACTCCATGTCATCCATACTTAAATCATCCTTATGTGTAATAGATTGCCAAAAATGTTTTCCAGTATTATCAAGATCGGAAGGATCCTCTTTTAATGAAAATGGTTGGCCAAATTCGGGATTGGAAGTATGGTCTATATAATTTGAAGTGCTCCAAGATCTCCTCTCAATTTCTACAGTAACTCTTTTATTGGTTTTTAAGTCCCACCAATTTCGGATATAGGTGTCTGTGTCTCGATGAATTGCTGGTTGCAAATGTCCCCCTGCACCACCAGTCATGAAATAATGTATTGGCTTTCCTGATGGATCCTCATATTGATTATGAACAAGGCCCTCTTGACCATATTCATAATAATAATGCTCATAGACATGATCGTGTCCGTAAAATACGGTATCAACCCCGTATTTATCAAAAATTGGGATCAATTGCTTTTGTAACCAAAAATATGTGCTTGAATCCGAAGATGAAATGATTGTATAGTGGAAAAATACAAAAACCCACTGATTGCGACTTTTTGCAGTTTGAATCTCATTAACCAGCCAATCAATTTGCTGATCACCCATAATTCCATTATGTTCAAAATTATCAAGCATTATATAATGAACATTATAATAATCGAATGAATAGTATCTCCCTTTTTCTGGATTTGCGTACGGAGATTCAAAAATGGATGCAAAATTCGCTCCATTATCTCCATAAGTATCATGATTTCCTATTGCTGGCATAAATGGCTTATTTGCACTATATTTCGCAGAAGAATTAAACATTAGATGCCATTCTTCTAAATCATCCCCAGTATCGACAATGTCGCCACAGATCGTGGTGAATTCATAATCTTCTTTAGCTAATGCATCGGCTATTATATGAGTTGCTGTAATAGATTCGCTGGTCGGATCTTCAATTTCTCCTTCAGGTTGAATGTCCCCAATGACAACAAATTTAAAAGATTGCTCTGTTGTGGATGCTGTGGTAAAATTATGGATTGTATGTATAGGATATTGAGAGAATACTTCATCAATCTGATAATAATATGTCTGCTCTGGAATTAAATTATTTATATATACTTTATGAAGATATACATCATCTTGCCCATTTGCTACCTTGTCAAGATTTTCCGAATCCGTTCCATAATAAACCACAGAACTATTAGGCTGTGAAGTTAACCAAGAGATACAAATACTTTCATTTGGTTTATTGTTATAATAACTCAACCACGGCCCATCATTATAATCATATCCTTTTAGTACCGAAGGTGTTGGAAAATCATAGAGCGTTGCTTTAATTGTTATCGCTGAAATTGGGATTGCTAGTAATAAAATAATCACACCGACTTTAAAGATGGTGAATTTCGGCTTGTTTATATCCGCTTTTGGATTGATATTTTTGAGACCTAGATATACAATCATAGATAAAACATAAGATAGAGCGGATAATGCGCTAAATGCTATCCAATCAAAAACACCAAAGTAATTAATGTCAAAATTATTGAAATTAAAATTGAGTTGTGAACGAATGAAATAAATTAATGAACCTATTAGAGTTGGTATTAATGAAATAATGATAATTAATAGCCATTTTAAGTTAAAATTTTGAATTTTGAATCGCTGTGCAAAATTAGGATGCTTGTCAAGTGCATACACTATTAAAATCGATAAAGTCCCAGTAACGATACCGAGAAACGCGGGCACTAAATTAACATAATAGCCCAAATTAAATAAATTGTACATAATAACGGCTACTAAAGTTATTCCAATTACATCAATTATTGCTGTAAATCCAAATAACTTTTTCTGGGCAGAAGCGAGCATAAGAAAAAATCCGTTTCTTGGAAGAAAAAATTTACGATTGTTTATTTTTAATTTTTAATTCAAAGAAATATGGAAGCCGATTTTAATGAAATATCGTCAAAAACCGAGAAAAAATCTATCCAAAAAGAACCAAAATTCAAATTATTGCAAACTTGTTTGATAGGTTTGGGATTCATGAGTTGTCTATTTGCATGGGCAATGTATAATTTTTACCTACCACGGGTTCTTGCGGGTCACGTTGTTGAAGGAGACTTTTATCGTGTTGGATTATTTACAGGATCAACAAGACTGTTATGGACAAATGTGGTAATGACTTTGGATAACATTATCGCCATTCTATTGCAACCATATTTCGGAGACTTATCGGATCGATTAAAAAGTAAATACGGGAGGCGTACACCATTTCTTCTTATTGGGATCCCGATTGCTGGTTTTTCTATGTTTTTTATGCCATTTGCTATTGCTTTAAGTACTTGGTGGACAATTTTATTAAGTTTTATAGGCCTAGTCTTAGTTTTTAATATAGGTATGGCCCTTTATAGAGCGCCCGTTGTAGCATTAATGCCAGATCTAACCCCCTCTGCTCATCGTTCTATGGCAAACGTCATCATTAACCTTATGGGCGGAATTGGTAAGATTATTGGCATGTATTTACCTGTGTTGGTCGGCAGCATTGCTATAATTAAAATGGTAACAGACGGCTATTCAACTTTTGAAAATCAAGATTTTTTCGCTATGGATGCTGCAGTTTTCTGGAGTGCTGCTATAATCATTAATGTTATTTTAATTTTATATTTAATTTTTGTCAAGGAGAAACCGACAGGAGATAAGTTCTGGGAATTAGGAGAAAAATCAATAAAGTTCGATGAAACCACTTTAGAGATTATTCCTAATGAAGACGATAAACCTCAAGAGAAATATAATACGTGGAATGAATTAAAAAAGATTCGCAATGCCTCCGAAAAGTCTCCTTGGTTTATGTTTATTTCACTTTTTATGTGGACAATGTCCGCAGACGCATTCAGTACAAATTTTAGTCTTTGGGGCGCAGAGTACGCATTATTGAGCGATCAAATCTTAGGTTTCATAAACTTAGTCACTTCAGTATCGGTTGCGATTTTTGGAATTCCAGCAGCGTTACTATCGAAGAAAAGAGGCAGAATCTGGACTATGAAAATTGGTATAAAGTTTTTTATAATCGCATTCATCGGGATTATATTATTCCAAGAAATAGGAAGAACAGGTGCACCTTTAGTAGGATTAATTGGTATTATCGTTAGTATGATTTTCAACCAGATGGGTGGTGTCTTTGTTGCAATAGCTGCAATTACAGTCACATGGCAGCTAGCACCCGATAATAAAGTTGGTACCTATACAGGTCTCTATTATTTATTCAAACAACTTGGTTCGGTGATATCTCCTTTATTCATTGGTGGAATCATGTCAATATTAACACCAATGCTCGGCGAAACTGGAACATGGGTTGTATTTTTACCATATTGCTTAACTTTTGCATTACTATTCTATTGGTCGTTTAACCATGTCAAAAAAGGTGAGGTAGGGGATGAATGGAATGCAAATGAATGATTCAAAGTAAAAATAATAATTATTTAAAAGTCAAGAGGATAAGAATTTAATTAAAATAAGATAAAATAAGATTTTGTTGAAAATTCAAATATCCATAATTCAAATTAAAAACGAACAATAAAATTTTATAAATTTAAACAAAAAATAGAATACTAGGTACTCGTAATTAAACAAATTTATTGACTCGGTGTAAATAATGGGAGAACAAAAGAACCTTTGGTTAAAGTTACCTTGTGTGAAGTGCGGAACGGAAATACCAGAATTGATTGAAGGAACAACTATTAAGTGCTTTACTTGTAACACTGAGAATAGTTTCTTCGAATCTAAGGAACTTTTAGAAAAATGGGCAATTGATTTTTTTGGTCGAATGCCTTCTATTAGTTTTATAGAGGATCCAGATATTCGTGGTCAAACGAGAGTCTCAAGGATAAACAAGCTCGGAGATATGTTTTCAAAACTCGAAAGCGATCATATCGACAAAATGGGTCGATCCCCAATAGTCGCAACACCACTTGAAAAATATCCTCACACGAAGCAACAAGTAATCGAAATGGCTAAACGCTATAATGCAATTGCTGTTATGCTTAAAAATTACGTAATGCCTCTTGCGTTAACATCAGAAGAACAAAAACCTGGATTACAAATGTATTATTTCTGTATGTGTAGAGCAATGGGTTTAATCGGATCTTATCACACAATTGTCGCCTCTAAATCGCAAGATAATACTCAAGCATGGAATTTATACACGTTAGCTTCAAGAAACTTTACAAGAATGGCTGATAATGCTAAAGAAGCTAGCAGCGAAGATATTAGGGATGATAAATTTAAAACATTCTATACGTTAGGGGAAGCTTATAATAATTACGCATTAGGGTTGTCTTTTATTAGTAAAGGTAATCCAGAATGGGCTACTCGTCAATTAAGTAGAGTCCGATCGCTCTTACAAGAAATTATAAATGCAGGAACAGATCCAAGAGCAAAACTAGATTATACCCAAGTGGGTATGTTGGTAGCCCTCACCCCCAGTGTTGAAACAATTTTCAAGGAATTAAAGGAAGGCACAAAATTACAAGAGACTTTGAGCGTAAGAAGTTTACCAATCGACTCCTCTGAGCAAATTATTGATGTATTAAAGAATACTCGTGCAGGATTAGAAAAAACTACTGAAAGATTTACTGGTATTATTGATTTCTTTAGAAAACTTAACTTCGGAAAGGAATTAGAATACGTCACGAGAAATAAACAGACATTTGCAACTCTAATGGAAGAACAAAGAAAAAATTATGATAAAATCCTTGAAGGAACTATTAAAAATCTTATTCGGGATTATAAATTCCGGTGTCGTGAAGTATTCCGTAGAATGCAATTGATTGCACAAGCAGCAAAATTGCCTGGAGAAAGTACAAAAGAGGAGATCAGAGAGCAGAGAAATGAGTTAGATTTATTAGAACGAACTTTAGAACCTACTTTGTCAACAATTTTAAGTCTTGCATATAGTCCAATCAAGAAGGATGGATTCATTAAAGAAATAACACCATTCTTAGATGAAAGTCATGCAACATTCGATAAATCAGTTCGAGCCGCAATA
>WJKO01000156.1 GCA_014729055.1 Promethearchaeota archaeon
ATCGATCTCATTGCATTAAATCAAATTTATAAAAGTTATCCTCTAATTGATAAGAGTTTTTTTCGAGATCTAGTCAAAAACATTGAAACGCATAAACATTATTGGACCGAGAGTGGGTTTCGGAATCTCATATCGGCAGATAAGTCTTATGAGCCGCATGAGTGGATCTTCATTTGGGCTGTCGATTTTAAAGCTAGACCCTTTTGGATTCTATTTTCTAGATCTTTAGAGATGGGTGGAAAAGGAGCGCTTGCTGGAGTGGGACCAAACGAATTTGCAGATTTTTTAAAACAAATGGGTAAAAAGGCAATTATTCCGACACTGACCTTAATCAATGATCCCACAAAGATGAAGAAAGTAACCGTTATTGTGTCAAATCCAAAAGTTGCTAAGGCAGTGAAGCCGAGTTCGGACTTAGCACGATTTAAAGCATGGGTTCAGCAACTAAAAATGCAAAAAAATGTAGAGGGGCAATGGTTTCCATCACATGAACCAATATGTCCCAATTGCAACGAAAGAATGTTAGGTGTAGCAGATGTTAGAGTTGGATTTGTACAAATGATCTGTCCAAGGTGTGGTCATCAAAAAAGAGTTAAATATAAAAAATAGAATATTTCGTTAACCAATTTTATTGGTCTTGCTTAAGATCTGGATAGCATCGATAAACTGTCTTTTTAATTGCATCCTCAATTCCGCCACGTTTATACCCTAAAGCTTCAACTGAAGGAGTTGGATCAAAATAGAGCTCTTGAGACTGTATATCTTTAAATAAATATGCATAATCTAATCCTGCTTCTTTACCTTCTTTTTCATCTTTTCGCTTCAAAATTTTTCCATATAAAGTTCCTAAACAAGTTGGAATAGTAATAATCTTCTTTTTCTTACCCATGGTCTCCGTAATAATATTGATCATTTCTTTCCAAGAGAGATTTGCATCTCCAATTGGATACCGTTTTCCATGCTCGCCTTGTTCAATTGCTCCAACGACTGCTTCTGCTATATGTTCAACAGTAATCATATTTGTACCACCCTTTGGGAAGAGCACAATCTTCATTTTTCTCAACCTTTCAAATAGTATATCCTTCCAAAGTGGAACTCTTTCGGGCATCGTACCGAAAATATAAGGTAATTCTAATACAGAAACATCCATTGAGTTCCCTCCCACCACAATCACACTTTCTGCTTGCTCTATCCTGCATTTTATGTAAGGATGATGTTCTGCTAATTTCTTTTCTGGCCATAATCTATCAAAATATGCGAAGTAGGAATTTAATACAGCACATTTTTTAACACCGGCATCTTTTGCGGCTTTAACAACCTTTGTACTAGACAATACTAAACGATCATGGAAGAATTTATAAGCTGAGCCCTCTGGTGTAACACGATCATCTGGTCCTACAGCATAGACCATCCCATCATAACCAGAAAACAAATCAACAAGTTCTTCATGACTCATTTTGAATACATTACCGTATTTTACTTCTACTTTATCCTTGGGGAACCACTCTCCAAGTTCTATATCTGGAAGAGAAATTGTTGTTACTTCATGACCTCGTTGTAAAAACTCTAGAGTGGAATAATAACCTAAGAATCCAGTCCCACCTACAATGAATACTTTCATTTTACTCACTTAATTATAGAAGTTGGTGTGCAAAAAAAGAGATGCTTGTGATCGCAACTTACTTAAAATGCAACAAGATTAAAAACAATCATAAAAATCAAAATCTCTGTGAATTATAGTCTATTTCTTATTTTCTCTCTAATCCTAACAGCAACATCTGGATAATTCGTATAAATTGCGTCTACCCCCTTTTTTATAAATCTTGTAATTATATCGGCCTCATGACAATCCCAGACGTATATTAAAAATTTGTTTTTTCTAATATCTTCAATAATTTCGTCATTAGCATCTTCTGCTTTAATATTAATTGCTTTTATCTTATATTTTCTAAGTTTATCGTAGTTATTGTAAAAAATTCGTCTGGAAAACTTCTTCCAAAGGTTCATTTTCGCTGAGTCAACTAATACTATTTTTTTTGAAATTGCTCTATATCTTTTATAGCGGGAATAATTGTCGAACGTTAATTCAATACGTTCTTCCATATTAAATTGCTTCGACTTTTCAATGAGCAGGATCCCAGCTTGTTCGCTGTCAATATCAAGACTGAATCTCACAGATTTTCCCTTTGAATTTTTAATGTCCTTGAAGATATAAAAAACCTCATCAACTGTAGGAACTTTTCTGTTCTTATCATCTAAGTCAATTTCTTTAATTTCTTTTAACGTCAATTTCTTTGGTCGGGTTTTATTTCCATGATAGTAGATATGATAATCATGGAAGAAGATAGGAATGTTATCTTTAGTTAGAGTTACATCAGATTCAATACCATCCGCCTTTTGCTCGATCGCGAGCTTAAATCCGTCTAAGGTATTGTCTGTTATGTATCCAGACGCGCCTCGATGTGCCCAAATAAATGTCTCTGATTTTCCCATGTTATAGACCATAATTGAGTTTTTCTTTTATAACTTTCGGTAAATCAAACTCGTAGATATTACATACCTTAATTAGTTCTAAAATGAAACTTGCTATTGCTGTATCCAAACTCTCAATATTATTTTTTTTTATAAGATTGCATATTTTATTTGAGTTTTTCTTGATATCTTCTATAATTTCAAAATCTTCTTTTTTTCGATCGAATTTATGCTTATTTTTAAGAAATCTTTGTATTTTTTCTATTTCCAAAATTTCCACCTTCTGCTCCTTTTAGCCAATTTATTCTTAAATTTAATTAGTAAAAAGATTTTAGATTCACTTTGATTCCTATAATTAAAGCTGTATTTTAACAAAAAAATCTTAAGATATTAAGATATAATTAAATAGAGATTAAGATAATTATCGAGGTATGAAAAAATGGGAAATTATTATGCTGCGTTAGATTTAGGGACTACGGGAACTCGGACTATGATCTTTGATCAAGATGGTTCGATTATATCATCTGCTTATGAAGAATGGGAGAGTATTTTTCCCTCACCCGTTATGGTCGAACAGAAGGCAGAAATTTGGTGGAATGCCCTTAAGAAAACAATAAAAGAATCAATATCAAAATCAAAAATTGATCCAAAAGATATTAAAAGCGTTGCCGTTACCAATCAAAGGGAAACCATCGTTCCAGTGGATGCTGATGGTAATTCATTACATAATGCAATAGTATGGCAAGACAGACGTACCATTAAAGAATGTGAATTTATTGAGAACCATATTGGGAAAGATAAAATCTATCAAACTACGGGTCTAACTATTGATCCTTATTTCTCTGGCTCTAAAATTCTCTGGATTAAAAATAGGAAGCCGAAAGTTTATCAGAACACTGAAAAGTTCTTGCTCGTTCACGATTATATTGTATATAAATTAACAGGTAAATGGATAACAGATTATTCTAATGCATCGAGGACAATGTTGTTTGATATTAATACTTTAAAATGGTCAGACGATCTTGCAGGAGATATGGGTTTAGATTTAGATAAAATGCCAGAAGCAATTCCCAGCGGAAAGCAGATCTCTAAAATAACAACTGACGAAACTGCTTTCAACAAAGATACCGTTGTTGTTTCTGGGGGTGGAGATCAGCAATGTGCCGCATTGGGTGTCGGAGTTTCTGTACCAGGTAGAATAAAATGCACAACAGGTACCGGGTCCTTTATTTTAGGATATTTAGATCAACCAAACTTGGATAAAAAGAAACGAGTTTTATGTTCATGTCATACGGTTCCTGGAGCTTGGGTTCAAGAAGCTAGTATCTTTACTTCTGGATCCGCCTTAAGGTGGGTTCGTGACGTTATATGTTCAACAGAGGTCAGTAATGCCAATAAGGAAGGAATTGATCCATACGTAGTCATGGATAAATTAGCAGAAAATTCTCCCGTTGGAGCCAATGGTCTTATAATTGTTCCTCATTTGGTAGGTGCGGGAGCACCTCATTGGAATCCCAATGCGCGAGGCGTTATTTTTGGACTGGCTTTAGGTCATAAACGCCAAGATATTATCAGAGGGGTCTTAGAAGGCGTGAGCTTTGAAGTCAGGAAGAATTTGGAAGTATTTGACGAATTGAATACCAAAGTTAAGGAAATGCGAATCACTGGTGGTGGTTCTCGGTCTAATATATGGAATCAAATTATGGCAGATATACTCAATATAAAATGCTCACGAGCTCAAAATGAAGAAAGTACAGCCGTTGGAGCTGCGATACTAGCTAGCTACGGTGTTGGCGATTACAAAAGTATAGAAAATGCTGCGGAAAATTTGTCAAATATAACAAAAAGTTGGATACCTAACCCAGATAATATTCAAAAATACAATAAGATATATGACTTATCTAAAGAAATCTATGATCTTCTCTCAAATGCTGAAATCTATAAAAAAGCAACATTTATATGAGGAATATATCCTCAGTTTTCTTATTTCTCTAAAATTAACCAAGATAAAGGTACATCTTGGTATTCTCCAGATGGTAAAGTTCTTCTGATTGTTAATGGAAGGATACCTTCTTCCAGTTCTCGTTCGGCGATAGAAATTGCATCTAATTCTACATTCTTTAATGGAATTAAAATCGGAGCACCAAGACTTACTTGTAATGCCCTTGCACCAATAATTCGAGCGCGTTCATATCGAGTAACAAAGATGGAACCTATCTTGATTCTTTTCTTAGCTTCTTCGTATTTCTTACGCTTAATGTTGGAATATACCATTTTATATTGTTGTTTGAATGTTGCATGAATTATTAATTTTTCCATTTTTAAATTTCGTCAAATTCATAAAAGGCGATTAATTGAATAATTTGAGCATTTCTTTCATTTAAAGGGAGATGGTTTAGTGGCTATAACACGAGCCTCACACGCTCGGGGTCGCGGGTTCGAATAGAATTATGTTGTTCATATAATCTCGAAATACCCGCTCTCCCTATTATTCATTTTAATCACTATAAACCGATTCGCAAGAAATTTGATATAATTTTAATTCCATACGGTTTCATCATAATAGATTCGGGATGGAATTGCACTCCAAATATATCATAGTCTCTGTGTTTGACCCCCATAATAGTTCCATCATCAGCCATCGCTATAATCTTGAGATCTTTTGAAAGCAAGTCTGCTTTTGCAGCTAACGAATGATATCTAACCACTTTACAAGGATTTGGTATATCCTCAAAGATCAATTCGCCATCGTGAAATGTCTTTGATAATTTCCCGTGTTTTGGTCCAACCTTTGCCCTTCCTACGTATTCAACTTTTGTCTCTTCTCCAAATGCCTCACAAATCGCTTGGTGCCCTAAACAGACCCCCATGATTGGAATTGATGGTCCTAAACTTTTTATTATTGAAATTACATTACCTGTCTCATATTTGGGGTGCCCTGGACCGGGACTGATAAATATTTTATCGGGTTTATATTTTTTTGCTTTCGACAACGTGATTGAGTTTTCAACGACCTTAACTTTTGATTCTGAACATGTGCAGATATAATTAACCAAGTTATAAACAAAGGAATCAAAATTATTAATGAATAAGATTTTTTGTTGACCCGAAATGAATGGTGCTTGGTTTTCTATTTGTCTGGCAAATTCTACCATTATTTTCGACCTCCAATCTTTTTCGCTAAATTAAGTGTTGACAACACGCCTTTCATTTTATTTGCAGTTTCTAAATATTCAAGATCAATTTTGGAATCAGCAACAATTCCCGCTCCGGCTTGGGCAATGTATTTCTTGTTTTTATTAAATATGGTTCTGATGCTAATCGCCATATCCATATCTCCTGTAAAACTCACATAACCAACCGTTCCTGCATATGGTCCTCTTTTTCCTACTTCCAAATCATGAATTATCTCCATAGCTCTTTTTTTAGGTGCTCCAGAAACAGTACCGGCGGGAAACATAGATTTTAATATTGTAAATGGGTCTAAATATGAGGTTGACGCTACTTTAGAAATCAAGTGCATAATATTTGGAAATCGCTTCAATTTCACAAATTCATATGTATCGACCGTTCCCGGTATGCTGACACGTGCAAGATCGTTTCTAGCCAAATCCACAAGCATGATATGTTCTGCTAATTCTTTTTCATCACTTAATAATTCTCTAGCCATCTTTTCTTCATCTGCTTTTGTTTTACCACGACGGCGTGTACCCGCGATTGGTACAGTTTCTAAATGGGATTGATTTTTAGTTATCAACGCTTCTGGGCTACTACCGAGTATTCGAATGTCTCCTCTATGCGCTCCATCAAAATTCAAGTAAAACATGTAAGGGGAGGGATTGAGAATTCTTAGAGCTTCGTAGACGTCAAGAGGATTTTCGGTTGACTCTGCTATCATTTTTCTGGATAGGACTGCTTGGATGATGTCTCCTTCAACAATATGTTCTTTCGCTTGACTTATCATAGATTCCCACTCTTCTTCCGTTGTATTAGACTTAAAATCATTGGTTTGTTTCATTAATTCCTTTTTGTTAAAATTTAATGAGGTTTTCTTCTTCCTTTCGCTTGTATTTTTAAATTTCTCAAATAGATAGGAAATGATCTTGTCTGGAACATACGTATCTATTGAATTATTTATTTCATAGATAGTGTGGGTGCTATGGGAATAAGTTAATACATTGGTAAAAAAACCCATTACTACATCAGGAAAATCATCTTGGTTTGTTGAGGGTGAATAACCGACATATGGTGCGACGACATCGTATCCTATATATCCCAACAATCCTCCCGAAAAGACTTTTCTTGGGAACAGTTCGGGCATTGCACTTCGAGATATCGGGATAAGCTGCTTTAGTAAATCTATTCCTGCGATATCCATTGACACATTGTCATCAAAAGGGAGTTTATCGGTCTTAGGTTCCTTTAAAGAGTCACTTTCCACCAGATCGTTCATATACTCCCCAGTTTCAGTGGTAATATCATAGATCGTAAGGTCTTTGTTAATGATCTTTACCATATAATCCGGTTTTAACCCAATAAAACTAAACAACATTTTATGGGATGTATCCTCGACTGATTCCAATAGAACATGGTTTTTTGATTCATAATTATCTGCTAAATACCGATAAAAACCAAAAATGTTCTCTGTTTTTCCAAGCTTTTTGATATTTATATTTAAATCCATATTATTCATCTCTATTATTCTAATTATTTTGATCTAGTTGCTTTCCTCATCTCTAAAATAAAGTTCTTAATTGATTTTATCATCAATTCGGTGTTATCAAGATTTTCGCGAATAAGTCGAATGATCGCAGAACCCACAATTACACCATCCGCACCCAAACCGACTATTTTCTTCACATGTTTTGGCTTTGAAATACCAAATCCTACGCAAATAGGAATATCTCTATCCTCTCCTATAATACTTGTTATAGATTCTATCGTCTCAGTAGTCTCTTTTAATACAGCATCACGTGTACCCGTAACACCACGCACTGCCACTAGATATAGAAACCCACTTGCTATATCTAAAATTTTGCTTAATCTATTGACGGTCGTATTAGGTGTAATTAAAAAAATAATGTCCATCTCATAAGGCTCAACTGCATTCAATATTGGAGATGCTTCTTCAATGGGAATGTCTGCCGCGATGATACCATCAACACCAACCTCCGATAGGTCTTTTATTGTTTGATTCATTCTCTGACCTACACCTATTACATTAGCATAAGTAAGAATTACAATGGGTTTTTCGCTTTTTTGCCGTATCTTAGCAATCAATTTTAAAGCCTTGTTGTAATTCATACCTGAATAAAACGCTCTTTTGTTTGCCTCTTGAATAACTGGTCCGTCAGCTATTGGGTCTGAAAATGGAATTCCAAGCTCAATAATATCTACGATAGGCTCTATTTCAGATATTATTTTTAGAAAATCCTCTGGATTTGGATCCCCTACTACAAAAAACGGAATAAATGCTTTTTCTCTTTTCTTTTTGAAATTATCAAACATGTTATGTAATCTGCTCATTATTTCATCAAATCCTCATTATTTTCAATAATCCCTAAATCCTTTCCACCATGACCACTTAGATTCACAACAATGATATCCTTCTCTTTACAACGTTTAGCAAGAATTTCACCGTAAGCTAGTGCATGACTTGATTCTAAGGCCGGGATAATTCCTTCCATTATACATAGTTTTTTAAATGCTCTCATAGCTTGCGCGTCGCTGACTTGACCCAATGATAATCTACCCATATCTCTAAGGAGACAGAGCTCAGGACCTACGCCAGGATAGTCCAAACCGGCAGAAATTGAATAGGATTCCTTAATGTTCCCATATTTATCTTGAATCAAACTCTGACGCGAACCATGCAATACGCCATCAGTACCTTTATTTAATGCCAAAGCATGCTTACCTGTGAGATATCCTTTCCCTTCC
>WJKO01000015.1 GCA_014729055.1 Promethearchaeota archaeon
CGTTCGTCACGCCCCGGTAATAAAAATGAGAAAAAAAACATCAGTCGAGATATGATTAATAAATTTCTTCGTAATCCTGAGTTAAGGATTGATGCATATAAAAAAGTTCTTGACACCATTAAGTCTTTGTCGATACTTTTTTCGTCCGGATTTGAACTCGTTGCCCCTTATATATCGAAAATGGAACAAAAACTATCGGATTTAGATGCCGCAGACGAAGTATTTTTACCAATGTTAATGGGATCGACTACGGGGTTAAATTTCGATGTGGTCTTATTAGGTGAAGAAGAGCTCCAGAAAATATTCAAACTCTATCAAGAGTTTATTGAAAAAGTATATAGGGTCATTGAAGAATCAGAGATGGAATCAGAGATGGAATCAGAGATGAATGAAAATAAACCAAAATCAATCATTATGTTGAACACTTTTTTACCTCTTAAAGCACTCTTAGAATTTGAAAGTGAAAAAAAAGATTCGTAGTTTGTTTTACATAGAGCCTATGGATAAAAATATCTTATGGTTCAGGGCATTTATCCAATAAGGGAAAATCTTTATCTTGATAATTCGGACAGCTAGGATCATCAATTCGTCCATCACACATCAAAACAGCACCATCACTTATATCCATGCAAGGATACGTTTGTTCTTCTTCTTTTTCTTTCTTCATTATCTAGTCTCCTCATCACAGTTCATCTAATTTTTCTTTATAGCGTTTCCATTGGGTATAGATTCGTTTATAGCGCTTTGTGTTCTCAATATTGGGACTAAAAACGTCTAATTGTACTAATGAATCCACGGCAGATCGATAAGAGTCATACTCATCTAATGCGACCATGCAGTTTATCAAGAATCCAAGCCAGCCAGATTCACGAAGTTTCGGTACATACAATTCAATCCCCAAAATATCGGATATTATCTGCAATATATGTTTAGAATTTGCCATTCCTCCTGCACAATAAACTTTCTGAACTCCGCCGTCTCCGGCTCTTTCTTTTAACCCAGTGAAATTTTCAAGAACTGCAAAGCCAATATTTTCTATAATTGATCTTAACATTGTTGCTTTATTAGACTCAATATCTGAAATTGACGAATGGGAGGGAAATACTAAAACGCTGCGTTTAATATCCGTTTGATTCTTAAAGTTCATCAATTCTGGCCCCATAAAGGCAAAGCTGGAGTTGGCACCAGGATCTGTCTTTTCCAAGTAGGATTCTATTATAGAATATGGATTGTCCTCTAAATCTTGGATGATATTATCTTTATACCAATCAAATACCATCCCGGTCATTCCTCCGTTTGCTTCCATAACCCATGTATTGGGAATAAGGTTACAACTCGTCCAAAACGTTCGAGTATCATCG
Organism: Promethearchaeota archaeon; assembly: GCA_014729055.1. Taxonomy (GTDB): domain Archaea; phylum Asgardarchaeota; class Lokiarchaeia; order Sigyniarchaeales; family Promethearchaeaceae; genus WJKO01. The sequence continues at coordinate 1,362 of WJKO01000015.1, forward strand.
ATTTTCGGTTCATTGATCACCATCATAATGGGGGCAGTAGTTCCTAAGGGGATACCAACCTCTTTGTCTTCAATGCAACCCATGCCTACTAAACCCGTTTGCGTGTCTGGACCGGATTTTACGATCTTAGTATCTGTTGGTAGTTGAAATTCATTAGCCAAATCCGATATGATTTTACCTGTTATAGTACCCGGCTCAATTAATGTCGGAAACCAACTATGGTCTAATTCAAACGTCTCAATGATCTCCTCTGACCATTTTTTTTCTTTTATATCTAAAAATTGAGATTCTGACGCAACAGCCGGATCTGATACCAATTCACCACTTAACTTAAACTGAATCCAATCATCCAACATCAGCACTTTACCCATCTTTTTAAATTGCTCTTCTTCCTCTTCTTTATACCATAACAATCTGGCTAAACTAAAAACTAAGGGAGGATTATGGGCGGTTATATTAAAGAGGCGTCTTTCCCCTTCTTCATCTTCATATTCATCGTCGATAAGCCATTGTGCATCTAATCCCCGCGCATCTTTGTTTGGACCTCCGTAGAACGCTTTCAAGTCTTTATCTAAAAACACAGTCGCTATGCGTTGAGCACACGAAGAAATGGCAATAACATCTTTTTTGTTTTCGATCTTAGAGAGAACTTCTTTAATACCATCAGTAATTTTGTCCCATATTTCGTCTAAATCAAAACATAGTCCAAATTCTCCATCTTTTTTAATGTCATGTGCAATAATGGTTTGTGCAATGACCTCTCCATTGTCCGAGATAAGCCCAATTTTAATGTTAGTACTTGAAACATCAATACCGATAATATATTTCATATTTTCATATTTCATACATTTCATATTTAAAGATATTGTCGATTTTGAACAATTTAAAAATATTCACAACTTTTTGTATGTATTTAAAAGCCTAGTTGAAGTTGAATTGTTGAATATAGATGATTGAGCATTTATTGATTTTCCGAGATAATGGATTATTATTACTAAAAAAGAGATTAGTCGATACTGAGGAAAAAGAGACTGATGATCTAGTAAGTGGGTTCTTTTCTGTTTTATTTCAGTTCTTTACAAAGCATTTTGGGGATATTCAGAGTATTAAGACTTCGAAAAATCTAATATTGATATCCAAAGTTCATGATGTATATGTTGCTTTGATTTCTGCGTGGATTACGGATGAAAGTCAATTAAAAATTAACAATAACACGTGGTTTTTGAATAAAAGACTGGAAGAGATCGCTATAAACGCCATGAATTACATCAAACATAAATTAAATCCTTTCTTAAAAAATCTTGACCTGAATGATGGGAAGATCTATCCAAATACAAAGACATTGAATGATCTTCAGCTAGTGATTGATGAAACCTTGGAAAAAGAGATACAGAAAATGAATATAATTCGAAGTATTACTGGTC
>WJKO01000157.1 GCA_014729055.1 Promethearchaeota archaeon
TCCACGGAGGTGTAATTGGTGGGTCCATTTCACAAGGAGAATTGAAAGTAGGCGATGAAATAGAAATTCGTCCCGGCATTAAAAAAAGTAATAAATATATTCCTCTTGTAACTGAAGTAATGAGTTTATTTCAGAGTAGAACCGCTTTAGATGTAGCTAAACCGGGGGGATTGATAGCAGTAGGAACGAGATTGGATCCTTCCCTCACTAAAGCTGATAATTTAGTTGGAAATTTAGCGGGAACCGTAGATTCACTGCCGAAAGTACAGGAAGAATGTAAGATCCAGATTACCTTGTTGGATAAGGTTCTCGGCGCTGAAGAAGAAATACCGGTCGTTCCTTTGAAACGCGGTGAACCCCTCTTACTTGTTGCAAAAACAACTCTCACTGCAGGAGTAATTCAAAAGATTGGAAAAAAGAATACTGCGCATTTCAAATTAAAACGTCCCATCTGTGCTGAAAAAGGTTCAATAATAGCAGTGAGTCGGATAATAAATAGAAGGTACCGATTGATTGGGTACGGTACGTTAAAATCATAAGAAAGCCCTGTTTCTCATTTTAATTTAATTTCATTTTAATTTGAAGCCTTGTTTCTCGTTTTAATTTAAACAGCAAAAACAGCATTTTAATTTAAACAAATAATATATTGTCATAGGTTTTAATTTCACGCAATTAAATCAAATAATGGATGTTGAAAATGTTATGATCATAAGAAATCCCGGATTTGAAGCAGGATATAATCCCATTGTTAATTTCAATGATTTACCTTGGGATGACCCGAAAAATCCAAAGATTAATTTTGGTATTTTGCAATTGGCGCCCAATCAGTCGTATAGAATAGATGATGCACTGGAAAAAGCTGTATTACTAATGCACGGCAAAGTATTGCTAAATTGGAATAATAAAAATGACAATAAGGAAACCGAGGCGGAAATATCCCGTGATTCTATATGGGATAAGAATCCTTGGTGTCTGCATGTTGATAAAAACACAAGCATTGAAATAAAAGCAGATCAATTAGGTGCCGAATTGGCTATTGTAACAACTAAAAATGAACAAGAATTGCCAGCAAAGTTGTATACGCCAGAAGAGTGTGAAAGTGAAGAACGGGGTAAAGGGACAATGCGTGAAACATCTACACGAATTGTTCGCACAATCTTTGATGATTCTAATGAGCCATTAGCGAATCTCGTCCTAGGAGAGGTTATTAATTTCCCCGGCAAATGGTCGAGTTATCCACCACATAAACATGAGATGCCAGAAATCTATCATTATAGGTTTTTGCCTGAACAAGGATTTGGATTTAGCATGTTAGGTGATGACGCAGTGCAAATTCATGATGGTGATACAGTAGGGATTTTTAATGAATGGCATTCACAGACTTCTGCACCTGGTTACGCTATGTATTATATCTGGCCCATTAGACATTTAAAAGATAAACGCTATGGAAAATCGTCAGATACACCAGTATTCGACCCACAACATCTTTGGGTGACGAATGAAGAAAATGAATCAAAAATCTTTCCAGAAAAAGAAGAATAAGAAATATATTTCCAGAAAAAGAAGAGTAAAAGGGTATTTTTATGAACGATTCTTTAAAAAAACCAAACATAATTCTATTTATTACGCATGACACTGGTAATTATTTTAGTTGTTATGGAGGTCCTGTTAAGACACCTAATATCGACAATCTTGCCGAAAAAGGAGTAAAATTCACGCAAAACTATTCTACTGCTCCACAATGTAGCCCATCCCGAGGGAGCATGATCACGGGGAAGATGCCTCATTCTAACGGGTTAATGGGTTTGGTCAATTTGGGTTGGAATTTACCAGAAGATAATGAAACAATCCCAAAAATTTTAGGAAGAAATGGATATTCTACACATTTAATCGGACTGCAACATGAGCATAGATATGCAAAGAAAATTGGTTATGATACCGTATCTCCTCGATATGATGCTCCATATTTTGGTCGTTCCGTTCAGAAAAGGGCAAGCAACTTATTAGACGATGTTGAAAAGGGTGAAATTAAGCAACCATTTTATTGTAGCGTAGGTTTTTTTGAAACACACCGTCCGTTTGTTTCCGGTATGACGATGCGCACTGATTGGAAATATATCGAGATTCCAGAATATTTGCCAGATACTAAAGGAGTTCGAAAGGAAATCAGCCATTTTGAAGGATCGGTAAAAGAATTTGACAAACGGATTGGTCAAATACTTGATCATCTTAGCGAGAAACCATTTGCTGGCAATACCATTGTAATTTTCACGGTAGACCATGGTATTCCATTCCCCAGGGCTAAAGGAACACTTCATGATCCGGGCTGTCACACAGCATTAATAGCGTATATGCCTCGGAAAATTGCGGGAGGGAAGACATATGATTGTCTCATATCCGGAATGGACTTATTTCCCACGATTCTTAATCTCGCGGGTGTGAAACTTACAACGGAATTAAAAAAAGAGATACAAGGAAAGAGTTTCTACAATCTACTAATGGAGAAACAATATGACCCTCGTGATCACGTCTATATGGAGTTGACCTTTCATGACCAAGGATATAATGCAATGAGAGGAATTCGCACGGAAAAATGGAAATACATCAAAAATTTTGCATCACTTGATAATCAATTCCAAATACCGGTCGATTTTATCAACCAGAGTTCAGGTAAAGACTACCGAGAAGCGCATCCAGATTATAAGAAACCGCGACCAGATGAAGAACTATATAATTTAGAGGACGATCCATCAGAAATACATAATATTGCTGAGGATCCTCAATATAAAGCAGTTATAGAAGATCTTAGAGGCAGACTCATGAAATTTCTTAAGGAAACAAATGATCCCATCTTAGAAAAAGAACCAACCGAGCCCAAACACCCCGGTTTTATTATTTATTAAGTATATGTGGTTGTCTATATGGATATAAGTGGTGTTTTAATTGAAAATAAAACTACATGAATTAAAAAAATCAACGAAAATCTTGTTGTTATTAATCCTCGTTTCCAGTATCTCAACTGGGGCTTATTTTCTAATACGGATAATCTCGTTTCCAACATATGAATTTGAAGAAGGATTGATGTTTAATCAAGATATTTTTAGTGCAGGTGATGAAGGATATGCATGCTACCGTATTCCAGCTTTACTTGTATTACCTGATGATACGATTCTGGCTTTTAGTGAAGCGAGAAAAGACAGTTGCTCCGATTATGGTAATATAGATTTAGTGATGAAGACCAGCGAGGATGAGGGGCACACTTGGTCAAGCTTGCAGATTGTATGGGATGCCGATGATCTTTCCGTTCAGAACCCAATGCCCGTTTATATTCCAAATACAGATATGATTCTGTTGGGTTGTGTTTTAAATCGGACAACGCAATACTTATTGAATAGTACGGATAATGGAACAACATGGAGTGCACCGCGTGACATCCTAGACTTTAAACCAGACGGATGGGAATTCTTTGGATGCAGTCCCGGTCATGGAATTCAACTTGAATCAGGTCGTGTGCTTTTCGCATCAATGTATAGAACGGCATTTGAAAACGGAGATTGGGGATCTTTCTTTATTTATAGCGATGATTACGGCGTTACATGGGAGAAAGGGCATGTTTTCCACACGGAGTTTAATGAATGCTTATCTGTTGAATTAGTAAATGGCTCAGTATATACCATATTGCGGAAAAATAGGGGAATAGAAAATGAAAATTATGTACATAAGAGCATAAGCAATGATGAGGGAGAAACATCATCAGAACCGCAGAAGGTTGAAGGATTAGTCACGCCTGTTTGTCAAGCAAGCATTATTAGATTTACAGACAATATTTCCTACTCTAAAAACCGGATTCTATTTTCTAATCCTGCGAATTTGGAACGGAATAGGTTTACAATCAAAATGAGCATGGACGAATGCCAAACATGGGGTATTGAAAAACTAATTTACAAAGGTCCCTCTGCCTATTCTGATATGGGAATACTAAGTGATAAGACAATCTGTTGTGTCTTCGAACGAGGGCAACGTGGTGCTTATGAAAAAATTAGCTTTATCCAACTTAACATAACAGGACTAAGCGATGGAACAGACCAACTAATTATAAACTTGTAGAAAAAGTAACTGTTGGACTATTCTTGTCCAACAGTAACTGTCGCAAGCTATTCCGTATAGCTTGCGACTGATCCTTCTGCTTCTCCGACATATACAGTTATAATATAGGAACTAAATCGTTTTTTTAATTTATCATATACATATTTTGCAAGGATTTCAGCCGTTGTCGCAGGAATCGGTAATAAACACACATCTTGTTTCGGAAATTCGTAATGTTTCTTATTGAAATCCACGAAAATCTGCTTTTTCGTTGCATCCTCGGTAATCTTTATGTTTTCATTCGCACTTGGCAATAACATCCTGTGGTCTAACTCATTTGTAATTCCCATTAATAATTGTTTCACTTCATAAAAATCCACAATATAGAATTGTTCATTTAGCTCACCTTCAATATCCACATTAACCAGATAATTGTGACCATGTAAACGAGAACATTTATCATGCTGATATAAGAAGTGTGCTGCTGAAAATTTGCATCGCGGATCAGATACCCGGATTTTATATGTCATATATATGTAATAAATGTAATATATGTAATAAATGCAATGAAACCAGCATTAAAACGAGAAGATGAATGTAAAGAATATTATGGAAAGAATTTATGGAATGAAGGTTTAAAAACTCCCAACTAAAAGGTTTCGAGAAGAAATTTAGATTATAACGTAATTTTTCCGATGAATCAAACAATCAATTTTTTTAAAAAATCTAAGATCAAATGAATAATTTTTCATTCGACTTTTTCGATCATTAACTAATTCTACTATAGACTGTATCCAACAAAAAGATACTTGAAAATGACGTAAAACATATATATTTCTTTATTATTTAGTTTTTTTTACACCAAAAAATTAGTATTTCGAACAAAAATATGGTAGATATTTGTGATTTTACGATCAACTGCGACTTTTTTTATATAATATTTTTTCAATACTTTTGTAGATAGCTATTTTCTTTAATATCAATTATCGTTTTGGATCATTATACTGCTATCTAATGTCTTAAATACTTAAAGAAATAACTATTAATATCCGAAAATAGTTATTTAATTAATCATTTTTATTGCATAATAATTCAATAGAAGGTTAATTTTTCTAACTATATCGGTTTCTCCGTTTAAAGACATTTACTTTAGAAGTATGAGGGACTTATCTAATTATGTATTTTAAACGGAGAAAAATAATTATATAAAGAATATATAAAGGAGATATTATAGTATGGTAGATATAGATGAAACTCTTGATGTAACGGGTGAGGTTTGTCCTTATCCAGATGTTAAGAGCAAAAGAAAAGTGAAAAAGATGCAATCTGGTCAAGTACTTAAAATACTCATTGACTATCCCTTATCAGCTGAACGTATTCCAGAAACTATGGCTTAGTAATTGGAATTATATTTGGATTCATCCTACAAAGGGGTCGTTTCTGCTTCTATTCCGCTATTAGAGATCCGCTCTTACTTAAAGATACGAAGTTATTAAAAGGAGTCGGACTTGCTATTGCAGTAGAAATGATTGGATTTGCATTTTTAGTATTGGGTGATGCTTCGATTCTAAGTAAAAAGCAACTCTTCTGGCTCCCCCAAATAATTGGAGGAGTAATGTTCGGAATCGGAATGGTATGGGCTGCGGGATGTGCAAGTGGAACTACATATCGAGTCGGAGAAGGCATGATGGGATCTTTTGTAGCATTATTAGGGCTCACATTAGGCGTCTATATGGTAAAGCCAGGCGGCATACTTAACGGTCTGATGTCAGATATGTTAGCAATATCGCCGAAGACTAGTTTAACGATCGGTGGAGAATATGCTTGGATCCTCATGTTAGTAATTGGTATTATTGCTGTTGTATTAGTAGTATGGAAGGAGATCTTACCATCCCTAAAAGCTAAAAAAGAGAAAGAGGAAAAAGCGAATGTTGCTGACGCTATTTTCAAGAAACCATGGAAATGGTGGGTTGCTGGTATTGCTTTAGGAGTTCTGGCGATAGTTTCTTTCGGTGTCTTCAATAATTTATTGGGTATTACAGGACACTGGTGGAAGGTTGGAACTGCATTAACTGATGGCGCTACACTAACACTAGGAGCATACATGGTTATAGGCATCATAATTGGTGGATTCATTTCAGCAAAGATCGCAGGCGAATTTAGTCTTAGAGCGCCTAAAGATGGCAAGATCTTAATAATGCAATGGGTTGGTGGAGTTTTCATGGGAACAGGTGCAGCGTTTGCTGGCGGATGTAATATTGGAAACATATTAAGTGGGGTTCCATTATTATCAGTTGGCAGTATCTTAGTAACAATTTGCATCTTCGGCGGATGTTGGTTAATGACATATTTAATGTTTATGCGGGGCGACTAGAGAGTAAATACTAGTTAAATGCAAATGAAAAATACAAACGAGGTTTAAAAAATTGTCCGAAGCTAGCAATCAAAAAAGCCTTGGTTTACTTTTTTTTTCCGGTCCTTATCAATCACAAGCTCCTGAAACAGCTTGTAAAATTGCAAATGCAGCATTAGATAAAGGATACAAAGTCCAGATATTCCTATATATGGATGCGGCCAATTGTGTACTGGAAAATCAAAAAGAAATCCATGGAATCTTTAATATTGGGAGTGCATTTGAAAAGCTTGTAGAGCGAGGCGTTTTAATAAGAGTATGCAATCTCTGCTTATCGGTTAGAGGAACAGCAAAACAGATGATGAAGAGAAAATCTGATATTGGCGGCAGAATAAAACGAGCAGGTACGCCAGATTTATCGAAGATTATTCAGGAGACGGATAAATTTTTAGTAATCTATTAGGGTGATAAAAATGTCAGAAGAAAAAAAAATAGCTATAATTTTAAGACAACCTCCACATGGCACTCTTTATCCTGTTGAGGGTCTAAGAATGACTGTTGCATTATCAGGTGATATGGAACCTATTACAATAGTAATGGGTGATGGTGTTTATGCTTTTCTTAAAAAGACAGATAGATCTATGTATCAAATGCATTATGATTTTATTAAAGATATCGAATTAGATGTCATTGTTGATAAGAAATGTATAGCAAATTATGGCATAAGCACGGAAGATTTAGTTGATGGACTTCAGATCAAAGAACATGAAGAAGTCCTAAAGATAATAACCAGCATGGACACAGTAATAGCATTTTAGGTGGAAAGAAGATGAAAAAGGTATTATATTTTATTTCGGCTCAAAGTACTGCCGGGGTTGAATTAGCATTAGAAAATAAAGAGGATGAAGTTTCAATTCTCCTACTTCAAAATGCAGTTTACTGTGGTACGAAGAAATGTAGCGAAGTGGCTAATGCAATAAAAGAAAACAAAAAAGTATATGTACTTAAAGAAGACGTTGAACTTAGAGGGATCCAAAGTTTGTTACTAGATGGTATAGAGATGGTAGACTATAATGGCGTAATTGATGTCACTTTCGCCCAAGATACAATTGTGAATTTCTAGACTTAGCTATAACAAGTACAGATATTAAATATAAAAGTTCTTTTTTTTTTATCCTCAAATTCTTAAATTGAATACTGCAAAGGATCACTGATCCCATTTTTTTCAAACGCCTCAAGTCGTTCAACACATGAACCACATTTTCCGCACGCTTTTTCTTGACCTTTATAGCATGTCCATGTTTTTGAATAATCTACATTTAGTTTAAGACCTTGGGCAACAATATCGCCTTTATCGATATGCAAAAAAGGTGCATTAATTGAAATAGGGTAATAATGACAACTTTCTGCCACTTTTTGCATTTTTTCAACAAATTCTGGCCGACAATCCGGATACACCGCATGATCTCCCGCATGAGCACCATAATATATTGTTTTAGCGCCAATAGAGATCGCGTAGGAAATCGCAATGCTGAGCATAATCATATTGCGGTTCGGAACCACCGTACTTTTCATGGTGGGTTCTTCATAATGTCCTTCAGGTATGTCTATTTCCGAAGTCAGGGAACTCTTTCCGAATAATCCTTGTTCCTTCAAACCAGAAAGGTCGATAATTTTATGCGGAACATTCAACTTTTTACAATTATATCTCGCAAATTTAAGTTCCTTTTTATGTTTTTGGCCGTAGTTGAATGATAGGGCAAATATTTTCTTACCTTCGGACACTAATTTATAGAGCAACGTAGTACTGTCCATTCCTCCAGAAAGGATTAAAACGCTTTTTTCATTTGTTTGGCTTTTTTTGTCATCGTTTTTTGTCATCGAGTACCTCCTCAATTAAGCTTATCAATTGCTTTATCTTTATAATTTTTCTTTTTTGAACGTGCTACTTTTATAATAATTACCAGAAAGATGACGGCAACAACTAACAAGGCTACAATTGTCATCGGACTACCTGAAAGTTCCCGATACTCAAAGTTCACGGAACCAGCGGTGCTGTTATTCCAAAATACGAAGTAATAACCTTCAGTTTCGGTCGCAACAATGTCGGCTTCTCCTGTTTCTTCTTGATAATTGTGAGTAAGGACTTGTTCGGCGGGAAAAGGTCCCATACTACCCATATAACTACTAAAAGCAATGAATCCTTCTTCATCAAACGAAAATACGCTGAAATTTTCAAGTGAACCATCAATAACACGCCATTCGATTCCCCATTTCTCGTCAGTTTCCATATCCTTTGTTATATGATAACACTGAGTCCGCATGTTTGCTGTCCCAGATTGCCATTCTCCCACACATAATACAAAGTTAACGGGGATTAAACATCCCGAACTAATTACGAAAACAACCAACATAGTTTCTAATACAAATAAACCATCCTTTTTCTGAAATTGTTTCATTATCATCCTTCCGATAACAACTACTTAAACCTATTCTTTAACTCCGTTTCTTTAGTTCCGTTTCTTTATTGTATTCTCCAGTATTTCTTAAAATTATTTAATTTTATAGAATTTATGCATCTGAAATCCCAAACGGAGAAATTCAGATTCCATAACGAGTTTATATGCTTTTTTTAACGAGGTTTCCAGATCTTCTGCATTTGGTTGTAACCAAATAGGTATTTTGTTGCGAAATTTGTCGGGTATAACA
>WJKO01000158.1 GCA_014729055.1 Promethearchaeota archaeon
CATTTATCATGGATTCATAGGTATTTTGGGTTCTATTCCTTAATCGTGTATTTACGCCATCTGTGATTATGACTTTTAAATTTCTCTTCGGAAATGGGCTCCGAATCTCAAGAGTCGACAATAACTTGGTTGTATTATCTAATCCCATGAGTAATGTGAAGCTTTCAGGATGTATAGTTCCAGAACAACTAACGGAACTATAACATAAATCAAAAATGTCTTGAGTTAGAATTCGAGGATCAAGGCAGACTAATTCAATATGGACTTTTTTATTTCCTCTTTTTGTGGTCTTCGGAGTTGCTGCGAAAAAAAATCGCCTGTCGTCGATAACTTCTATTAACTTTCGAGTAAACTGAACGATGCCCGAAATGAAATCAATTGCTGCGGTACCAGATTGGAGTTTCTCCTCGTATATGGCATTTCCATATTCTTCCAAGTCATTTAAGAAATTTTTTAATTCCATAGTACTTTTAAATTTGGCTTTTTGCATGTAGTTTTTTAGAACTTCTTTTTTATCTAATTCTAATTCTTTTTTTCTGACTTTCCTCTTTAAAAATTTGATGATATCCTCCCAAATCTTCACTGAGGATTGCATCTCTCTTGTAGCCCGACCATATTCGAGATCTTTTAGACTTTGTTCTATTGCATATAGGGTGAGTCTGGTTGATTCAATGTCCGTAGCAATATTGGGCAAATTATGACATTCGTCCATAATGAGGATAGTATCCTCTAATTGAAGATCGGCTCCTTCTACAAAAGTTTCCCGTATATTTGGATGAAAAATCCATAAATAATTACATACTATTACTCTAACATCCCTTAGCATTAGCTTTGCAAAAAAATACGGGCAATATTTATTCACCTTACAGAATTTGATTAAATCTTGTGCATCAATGCTTCTGTTAGATATTTCAGCCAAACGCTGGTTCATTTGAGTTTTTCGCTGTATCATTGTATTATAGTAACGGCAATTTCTATTTTTTCTCAAGTCTGCGCACACATTCATTATATCAGCAGGACTACCTTTCAATTTTTTAATAGTACGATGCAGGCACATTTCCGATCGTCCTCGAATAGATACAGCGCTTATAGGTCTGATATTTGTTTTTTCATCCTTAGAATTTGCTCGTATCTTTTTATTAATCTTCTTAATTTCATCAATTACACGCCCACTTTGTTGGTGTGTTCTGCATAAATATATAACTTTTAGATTGTTATCAATAGCGACAGGAAGTGTTGCTGCTAAATTATCAATTGTTTTTCCTGTACCATTTGGAGCGACAAATAACACATTTTTTTGCTTTGATACTCCATTATAGATATCTTTTATCACTTGTTTTTGTTGCTTGCGGTATGAGTCGTAAGGGAAATAATCTTTATAATTCATAATAATTGAGGGCTCCATCAAATTCTATTATTTTATTTTCTAATTCTAAACAGATTTTAGAATATTTAAAATAAAGCAGTATATTATTAAATTTTCTTTAATTCTCAATTATTAATTCATAGCATAAATTGATATTATAAAACCTGCATTTTTTCGCATTTTATTCCAACAATTTAATTTCAAAATTACAATAATCTGCACCAGTGGCATAACAAGCCTTTTCTTTGACGCTACATTTAATCTTAACCTTAGCTTCTAATAGTCTTTGAACAAATCCTTCATCAAACTTACATACTGTTTGATTAATATTTGGGAAATGTGAGCATTCAAAACAGTCATATACATTTAATTTAACTATTTTATTTCCTATTTCAACGTCGTCTATCTCACCGAACTTGTATTTACGCCAGAACACAGCCACTTCAGATAGCAGTTTCTCAAGATCCTCACTTACAAAAAAATCCTCAAATCGTTCTGCTAAAATATGTCCTACATCAAAAAGCAGTACAGCCCCTTCTGGAATACGTGCATCAATTAAGGTCATGAATGTTTGTGCGATTGTGCGTAAGACATCCCCAGAGCTTGGTTCGTTTTTAATTTCATTCGTCTGAAAAAGTCGGTCAACAACAGCGAGTTGTTTAAATTTTTGGTTAATCACTCTGTACCCATGTCTTAATATTTTCAGAAGTTTCTCGTATTCCGATTGTGTGTCTTCTTGCTTAAGTTGCTCATGATAAAAGGCTTTATATATATTCTTGTTGCTCCTAATTTGATCTGCAATCTTTTTAAGATTAAATCGAATGAAAGTAAGATCATCTTTTTTTTCATGTAAAACGCTGAGTAAAACGCTTTCTTTATTTCCCCTTGCCCATTCTGAGTTTAATTCAAATGCGTGATTAGATATCAACACCTCTGGATTTAATAAATTTCGGTATTCAAAATACTCTTCAAAACGCTGCAGATCTAATAATTTTATAATTATTTTACTCGTTTTAGTATCGAGGGGTTTTGGTAATGAAAGCAATATCTTTGGACCAACAATACGATCGAAATAAGTTAGAGTTAAATACATTATAAAACGCTTCTCTTATTTATTCTAGTTTGATTTAATTAAATTAATTTCTCATAAATATTGAATTTTTTGATTTTTATGAAAAATCAACATATAAGTAACATATAATAAGTAACATCTAATAAGTAACATATGTCTTCAAGTCAGAGAAAGGATATTCTTGAAATTGCTAAGATCATTTTTAGGGATTCATCTTTTTTGCGAGAAATTATCGTGTTCGTGGCGTTTTACATTTTTATTTTATTGCAGAAGTGGGATTCTCTTGTTTTTATCTCAATTCCCTTAATCAGCTTTGGTTTCCTATGCTTTTTCAATGTCCTTAGAATTCTTGGAACTCTGTCTGAATTTAAAGATAAGGTAGTAAAATATAGACCATTTGGTAATTTAAAGGTTATTTCGGACAGAATCTATTTTTGTATGAGCTTAGAACTGATAATAGTTTTTGTTATAGGCGCAGAATCGCTTTATCATCCCCAATTGATTGATAATCATTTTGTTTTTTACGTTTTGATATTAATTAGTATATATATTTTTACGATGTATTATGTATTACATGACATAGGGATGTATAGCAAATTAGAATTACTTATTAACGAAGCTGAGATAGTAGAAGATACTAATAAGCATCATCAGACTGGGGATGATATATCTTCAAAAGCAAAATTATTATCATATTTAAAATTAGATCAGTTTAGAAGGTTCTATAAATTTATAACTCTTTCTTTCATAATCATTGAATCTATTTGGGTACTCTTTTGGATATTGAGCTATTTTGATTTGTTAAATATTACCTTATCTCTACCAGGTTCGAGTTTAATGGAAGGTTCGCCCATATCAACCTCCTTTGTGATCTATGTTATAATAGGGCTTATTCCTTCGATAATCGTATATTTCTTATATAATAATTACTCTATAATTAAACGTATTCAAATAGATAAATGCAAACAATATTTAACGGGATTAAACAAAATTGAAAGAGAAAGAATATTGAGAATGATCAAATTCTATGTTGGCTAGTTTTTTATTTATTTTATTAGTTATTTTCTTGTTTTCGAATGTTTAAGGCGAG
>WJKO01000159.1 GCA_014729055.1 Promethearchaeota archaeon
AACATATTCATAATACTATCATTTAGATAATAAGAAGAACCAGTATTTCTTATGTAAGAACTGCTTCCCCAAAACCCAATCTCATGGTTTCCGGCAGTCTTTTCAAATGGTACTTTCTGAGTATATATCTTTATTGGTGCGAAAATTAAGAGCATGGAAATTAATATCCAGATCAAGGTGATTGTTAAAAAGGGGTTTTTTCTTATTGCTTTTAAGAACTGATTTCGTGTTTTATCTGATTTTGGTTTTTCAACTGTTGCTTTTTTATTTATTTTCTTGACTATCTTCTTTTTTGTACCAATAATAAGATATATAAATGTAAAAGCGAGAATAAGTATATTTAACAAGAGGGGTCGCCATTTAAGATTGATTAAATTGATAAAAACAGCCATACTATAATTATGAATGAAGATTATATTAACGAAAAAAAGTATGATATTTGAATTTCTTACGAATTTTCTTGCTTCCTTTCTGGGTTCAAAAATCGTAAAACGCAGTAAAATCAATATCGTGAATACTAACATAATTAATGTAATTGCCGAAATCCTTTGGCTCCTAATTATTGTGAGAGATGGGGGTATTATGCCAATTGTTAAGATCACATAAAACCTCTGTACTAAGAGAAAGTCCCACGATTCAAATAGACCGCGATCCATATATTATTTTTCACTTACTTAGATTTAAAAGTATTAGAGGAGATTAGAAGAATAGATTAGTCGTAAATAGATGATATAAAAATGCCAGAAATTATAAAGGTCAGCGATGTTGCTGAAGAATATAAATATGTCTACAATCTTGTATGCGATAATTGTGGTGCAAAAGGTGAGATAAAAGTAAAATTACAAAAGTTGACTCAAATTAATGGGATACCGCATGATATCTTAGAATGTGAATGTACTAATTGCGGAAAAAAGTATGATTTTACATTTGATGTGGCGGAATGCTTCAAGAAATATGAAGATATGTTCAAAAAATAAGTAAAATTATTTATTTTTGTAAGATCGTGATTAAATCGGGATATATATCCTAAGCAAATTCACAAGAAGGATATGATCATTTTTGGAACATCTGAATTTACTTTGAATATATACTTTTGATCAAGTTTATCCATTTCAATAACTTCGGGATAATCTTTAAGAAAATCTTTACGAGCATCTACGATAAATAGACCAATATATTTTCCAATCTCCTTTTTCGACTGAATCATCCCTTCCTTTGAGAAGATACCTTGTAATCGATTTTTAGTTATATATCTAAGGAATTCTTTTCGCAGTTTTATGACTTCATTATCGATTTTTCTGGACGGTTTCTTCTTAGGTTTAAGTTCCTCGAAAGATTTTGATTTTTTTTTCAAGAAGAATGGCAATTTATTTTTCTTTCTTAGAATCTCATAAAGTTTAATAACAATTCCTTCAGCAGCCTTTCCTTTAGCGATTTGTGATTCCAATTTTTCAACATCATAATTCATAGCTTCTTCTAGACCATCAGCATATCCTACAATCGGGACAAATAAATGCTTTAAATCCAAATTCTCAAGAAATTTAATGAATTCTTTTTGAGTTAAATAGATTTCTTCATCACCATTTTCTATCATGGCGTCAAAAAATCTGATTTCTTTCTTTTCAGAATACGGAAGACGCCTATTTATTCCCTTTCCAAATAGTTCTCCGTATATTCTAATTGATTTTCCATTATCGTTCACAAATCTCTGGATTTTGTCAAGTTCTTTCTTATAATCCTCAATAACACCGAAGATATTGAAAAATTTATCTTTCGGAGTAACTATTGATGTCCTCTTTGCGATTATTAGTTCAGTATTGGGGTTGAATACAAGCTGTATATTCGCTCCGTCGATTTTCTCAGTGAGAATATATTTTGCATTTCTTATTTCGGGATAATCGCGTAGTCTATCATTTACATATTCATCTCGATAACTGTTTTCAATCTCTTTATATTGCCTAAATTTGATTTTGATTCACCTTTTCTTTTTTATTATACTCTTTTTTCATATTTGTATTTTTTTAATTCGTGTGTCGATTTTTTTAATGATTTCCTTTATAATTTTAAAGGTATCCATATTTTTGGCTAAATATGGAATAATAGAATTGAAGTAAACTTATTAAATTAAACTAATAAGAAATACGGCAAGTAATGATATTTGAATAGTATATGTGATATTAACGTGTATCCATTACAGAAACAAGCGGGCGCAAGCCATTGGTGAATTATGTAATATTGAATAACTGCTAATATATACTTGGCGTATTGGTCGCTGGCGCGATCTGTGTAAGAGATATCACGCATTTATTTTGTAATTCAATGTTTGCGACCATTATAATTCACCAAAGCTGAAAATTAAGAATATAAATACGACTATCATATATAAATTTTATAGACTCTCGTAGAACTTGAATTTAAATGGGATTAGATTCCCACATCTTTTCGTTCTATCTTTTTTGTTAATCCTGACCAGCGGATATTTTTCACACCCGTACTCTGTGCTATCCTTAGAAAGTCCTCCATTTCTCGTTTTGTGAATAAATTGGCATCCTTTAGCTCCCAATTCATGTCCATCCTCTGGTATTTGTCTTTCGCAAGATTATTAAAAGCCAGTAAGTCCCAACGTTCGACTTGGTTATTCAATTTCTCAACAATGAATTTTCCGATCCCGAGTATGTTTTCCTTAGTAGCAGTATAACCTGGAATTAACGGAGTACGAATCCAAATCTTAGCATTTGGATTATGTTGTGGGACTTCGTTCATCAGCCAGACTAAGTTATCCAAGATTATTTCATTTGACATTCCAGTAAATTCTTTATGTTTCTCAGGGTCAATTTCTTTGATGTCGTAGAGATACAAATCCACATAGGGTAACATCGGTTCATATTTTGTTTTTGGCAGAATTCCACAGATATCTAATGCTGTATGAAATCCTTCATGTTTACAACGCTTGAGAAACTCCGTAACAAATTCGCTCTGGACGGCTGCTGCCCCACCTGATGCTGTGATCCCGCCACCTGATTTTGTATAATATGTCCTGTCTTTTGCCACCTCTTCAATCAGATCATCCAGTGTCCACCATTGGCCAAGCTTTCTCAATGCAGTCCCAGGACATTCGTCCACACACTTCCCGCAAGCTATACACTTTTCTCGGTTTATATGTATGCCTTCAGCATCCATAGTTAATGCATCTTCAGGGCATACTTCTAAGCATGTCTTACAACCAATACATTTCGCGGCATACCACATAATAGTAGGTTTTCGAAACAGAGATTCCGGATTGTGACACCACCTGCATCTTAACGGGCACATTTTAAAAAAAACTGTTGTTCTGATACCTGGACCATCTTCCGTAGACATCTTTTCTATTTCAAAGATTAATCCCTTTTTTTCATTCAAGACATAATCTCCTAAATATAAATTAAATTAAATTAACTTAAGAATATCCAAGTTTTATTTTTATCAATATTCCAAGTTTTATTTTTCTAAAAGAGGAGGTTTACTCATGAGGTTAAAAAGACGGGATTACCATACCCATAATGGATTCTACCGGGGCTCTGGTGAAGTTTGGACCATTAAACAAGGATGGACTCAAGCATGTCAACAAAATATCGAACAGCTTGGGATTTCTCCGAAATTAGAGTCAAAGGAACAA
Organism: Promethearchaeota archaeon; assembly: GCA_014729055.1. Lineage (GTDB taxonomy): Archaea > Asgardarchaeota > Lokiarchaeia > Sigyniarchaeales > Promethearchaeaceae > WJKO01. Next base: position 3,656 of record WJKO01000159.1, read on the forward strand.
GATTTTGTACCCTATCTGCGTAAGCAACTTGATTCTATAAACAACTATAAAATTTTATTAGGATTAGAGATTGACGCCCGTGATATATCAGGTGATACATTTTTATCCCCAAAGAATCAAGCATTACTTGATTATACTATGATAGGACCTCATAATATGCCCTCTCAGTCTATTATATGGTCTGAATTGGACGATGAAGATTTAAGTGAATATTTCACTGCACTTAGAAATATACTCGTAAATTCATTAGAAAAGAATGATATCGATATTTGGGTACATCCATTCCTCCAGGAAATTGAGATAAGTTGTGATATGCATTGGAAATATCTTGAACCTATTTATTTAGAAGTCTTATCAATTTGTGAGCGTAAAAGCATCGCCGTTGAAATTAACGCAAATTATTTCCGAAAACGATCACCGCCTAAAGCTGCTGTGCATCTCTGGAAGTCAGATAATGAGTATTATCAAGAAAAGATAACTATATTAACGCGGATGTTTAGAATTGCGTTGAATGAGTTTGATATACAATTCAGTTTTGGTTCGGATTCACACGACTTAAAAAAGGTCGGAGATATAGGCGAATGTATAAAATTTGCTAAAACATTAGGAATTATCAATAAGAATCTGCTAAATTTAAACAAAAAAACCTAAAACATCCTTTAATCATTTATAAATTCTGCTAAATCTTGTCGAAATTCTTAAAAACACCATCATTTTTTTCATATTCATCATAAAGATCCTTTATTATACCCTCAAAAGTATTTTTATAATATTCTACTTCATGCTCTAATAAATTTTGTTTATCTGATTAATTTTATTTAAAAAACTAAATTTTTTTTTGAATCCAACAAATAGCAATCTATTCATGAAATCTCGTAATTTTATCCCCGTATATTTACTTGAAATAACAATTACCTTTATCGTTGGCGTTACAAGCACAGCAATTTCAAACCATTTAATTCGAGATCTCTCGTATCCCGCATGGATCGCAAGTATAATAACCGCCGTCTTTTTTGTAGGGTTTTTTACGGCAACAATTACTATCGGAAATATTTCAGACAAAATAGAGCAAGATAAACTACTCAAAATTATTTTAACAAGCAAGATAGTATTAAATGGGTTATATCTGATACCAATTCTGTCAGATTTCTATCTTATATTTTTTGGGGCGTTAATGTTCTTAGATGGGGCATTAAATGGACTCTTTTGGCCGACAGTTCAGAATTTCAGTGTATTGGCAGAGAAAAAAGGAGGTTCAATGCTTAAGAAGAAGTTTCTGGCAGGGTATAACTTGTCATGGAATCTTGGGTTCTTATGTGGTTCAATTAGCGGGACAGTATTTGTCTATATCACGAATTCAAATTACCAAGCACTTTATTTAGGTTTCATAGGAGCAATTGTAGGTACCGCTATTGCTTGGCGTTTTGCTCCAAGAACCATTAAATTATTGAAAACAATAGCCTCAACTGATACTAAATTGCAAAGTACTACTACAAAACCCGAATCACTAGAAGATCTTAAAATATTTGATAATCAAACTGATAAAAAAAATCAAAAACACATTCAAAGATTAATAGACCATCCAATAAAGCTTGTAATGGCTGTTTTATTAACTCATTCTCTTATTGATGGTGCTTTATTAATTATATTGCCTTTAAAAGTATTATTGGGCGATCATTGGATATTCTTCCTTGCTTTACTTAAATTACTCTCCCAGACAATCTCAACAACAAGTTTTTCTTATCTAAAAGATAAAATAACACTGCGCTATACCCTCATCGCAATAATATTCCTATTGAGTTCCTGGTTTTTCATATTATTTACTGCCAATGTTCTGTTTATGGCGCTGCTCTTGATTATTTCTGGATTTGGGCAAGGTATTATCTATACGCTTAACATGAAAATAATGTCTTATAAAGCGCAAACATTAGATACATCAAGACCGTTTGCCTTATTTCAGTCTATGATGTCAACTGGTAGGATCCTCGGACCTATTATAATTGGCGTTGGGGCACTAATTAACGTCAACGTCGGGGTTTTATTGCTAGTCTTGTATGATCTCACGATCTTACTAATTTTTATCTATTTTACATATTTTCAAGATAATTCAACAAGTGAATAATGTTTCTTTTGATTTTGATTGTATTTCCTTATTGAATGTAATTGATAACTTTAAAAATTAGAAAAAACGACTTCTTTCTTAGCTAGTTTTAAGAATATTTGATCTGGCGAATATTCTATCTGGCGATTATGACAAATATAAAGTATTTGGTGATTTAATGAAAGAGTATGATTTAATTGTTGTAGGTTCAGGCGTAGGTTTAACAGTTCTCGGGCAAGGTTTAAATAGAGGGTGGAAATGTGCACTCATTGAAGATGCTAAAATGGGTGGTACGTGTTTGACACGGGGCTGTATCCCTTCGAAGGTATTAGTCCATCCTGCTGATCTTATTAGAGAAGCCGAACATGCGAAAAAAATTGGATTAGACATAAATATTGAGAATATTGATTGGAAAACGATCTCGGACCGCGTATGGCACCAGATAAACGAA
>WJKO01000160.1 GCA_014729055.1 Promethearchaeota archaeon
GCTTATGATTATTTTGAAAATAAATGGCAATCTTTTGATGAAGAAAATCCGTTAAAACATGAATTAAAAGGACAAGAGTATAAGTATTGGATAATTTCACCTTTAATCAATAAAATTGCAATTATTGGAGACATTTCCAAATATACAACGATGAATTTTAAAACATCTAAGTCCCTTGAAGTTGATTCTCAAACGATCTCAGTAGAAATGGAAAAACTCAAGGACGAAACGCTAAAGTTACTTATCGTTGATGACGATATTATAAATGCCATAATTGTGAATGGAACGCAAATTAAAAAACAAGACGGTGACCTAAAGGCTTATTCTGCTATAAACAGTAAGATAAATACGGCTGGATCTAATTGGTACAACGATAAAAACAAAAAGCTGTCTCTGCTTCTTCTCAAATATAAAAAAAATGAAACTAAAACAATCAAAATAAAAACTAAACAAAAAAAATAATATAGAAGATAAAGATTGGTCAAAATGACAGATAAGGACACAAAACGAGAATCAGAAATAATGGTAAAAGGTTTAATAGATTGGCAAAAAGTGTATTCAGATAAAAAAATGCATCTTGCAGAATTAACGAATATTATAAGACCTGGTCAGCGTATATTTATAGGAACGGGTTGCAGCGAGCCGCAGAAACTAACTTCAGAATTAGTGAAAAAGCAAAATCATCTTGCAGATTGCGAGATTATCCACTTTTTGACCCTTGGAGAGACAAAATTCTTCAGTGATTATGAACCTTCTTATTTCCGCCATAATGCCCTTTTCATAGGGTCTACAATGCGTGAGGCGGTCAAGAAAGGATATGCGGATTATACACCGATTATGTTATCAGATATTCCAAAACTATTTTTATCTGGTCGAAAGCATATTGATGTGGCTTTGATACAAGTATCTCCGCCTGATAAATACGGATGGTTATCTTTAGGAATAAACGTCGATATAAATAAAGCCGTAGTTAATTCTGCGGATATAGTAATAGCTCAAATAAACGAACAGATGCCTAGAACTATGGGCGATTCATTTATTCATATGTCTCAGATATATCGCTGGTTTTACACTGACGAACCACTAATTGAGGCAATTTACGAAGAACCTGATGAGAAATCCCAAAAAATTGGTAAGTATATTGCAAGATTAGTAGAGAATGGCTCCACACTCCAGATGGGAATAGGACAAATACCTAATGCAGTTATCAAGTTTCTAAAGGATAAAAAGGATTTATCCATATATTCTGAGGTATTTTCCGATGGTGTAATCGATTTAGTCGAGTCTGGCGTCATTAGTGCTGAATATCTCAAATCTGGTCGCTCAAAAATAATGTGTACGTTTGTTATGGGCTCAAACAGCTTGTATCAATGGGTTGATAATAACCCATTTGTGGAGTTTAGAACGACAGATTATCTTAATAATCCATTTAATATTGCTAAGAATGATAAACAAGTGTCAATCAATGCTGCTTTGACCGTTGATCTAACTGGACAAGTCAATTCAGATTCCATTGGGAACGAATTTTATTCAGGTATAGGAGGGCAGGCAGATTTCGAACGTGGAGCTGCCTTAGCACCTCATGGAAAACCTATTATGACGCTTTCTTCAACAACGGCAGATGGAAAAAAATCCAGAATCGTGCCCGTTTTAGAGGAGGGTGCTGGTGTCGTATTACCTCGTGGCGATGTACATTACGTCGTAACTGAGTGGGGATTTGCATATCTGCATGGGAAAACAATAAGAGAACGTGCATTACAATTGATCGGTATAGCACATCCTGATTTTAGACAAGAATTGTTGGACCGAGCTAAGGAACTCAAATATGTATATGAAGATCAGATGTTACCTACAACGAAAGATGGTATCGTTGTTATTTATCCGGAATCCTATGAATCATATTACGAAACACCGAGTGGAGAAACGATCTTTGTTAGACCAGTAAAACCAACAGACGAAAGAATGTTACAAGATTTATATTATAGTTTGTCCATGCAGGATAGAGTTCTTCGGTTCTTCACACCTCAAAAAAGATTTCCACACAAACAAACTCAATCGAAAGTTAATGTCGATTATGAAGAAACCATGGCACTTGTTGGGGTTGTTGGTGAGGAGGATAATCAAAAAATCATTTCTGCAGGGTCATATTATTTAAATAGGAATACAAATATGGCAGAAATAGCTTTCACCGTCCATGATGATTATCGAAACAAAGGGATAACGAAATATGTGCTTGAACAACTCATAAACATCGCAAAAGAGAAAGGTATAACGGGATTCAATGGGGAAGTATTACCCGAAAATAAAGCGATGATACATGTGTTAGAGAGTTTGGACTATGATATTCAGTTCCATAGATATGAAGGAGAAATGATGTTTAGCTTTAAATTTAGCGGTAAAAAGAGCTGAAAATCTTGAAAAAAATAATTCTTGATAATGATAGATTTCAAGTCTATCGACAAGACGGCAAATTATTGGGGTTCGAAAAAAAGCACGTTGTATATACTGGTCAAGAAGAAGTATTTATTCAAGAGATCAAGCCAGACATCATTCAATCCATGAAAAATGGCTTTAATAGAATCAATGCAGAAACAGTTTTCGAAAAAGGGGATTACGCTGCGATAAAGATTAATTTAGGTGGTGGAATCCATGGTGTTTTATCTTCATATACGGATCCTGATTTAGTTAAAGAATTGGTTATAAAGCTTCGGGAAATCGGAGTAGTTCCCTTTATTTGTGAGGCAGATATGAGAGGACATGAAATAAATCAAGAATTACTTAGAGCAAGGGGTTATCTAGACTTTTTAATTGACATGAAAATACCTTTCTTAAACCTATCCAAGATAAAACAAGTATTATTTAAATTTAGAGGAATAAAGAAGAGAATTTCCATACCTTTCGCATTATTGAAACCCAATGTAAAAATCATCAGTTTTCCTTGTCCAAAGCATCATTGGGAATGTGGGATAACTGTTTCCCAAAAAAATATGTATGGAGCTATTGGGGACTACCGAAAAAGCCGTTTCCATCGAAAATATGAATTAATAGATCATGTTGTCGCAGCAGCAGCGCGAATTATGAAACCCGATCTATGCATAGTAGGGACGAAACAAGTTGGTGCTGGTTTAGGTCCACATTTCTGTATTCCTATTAATTTTTATAGAGTCATATTTGGTAAGGATATGCTTTCAGTTGATAAGTTTTGTTCGGAAATTCTCGGTTATCCAATAGATCTTGTATTATATCAAAAGATAAATGCTCAGAATAATCAAATAGATTACAAAATTCTACCAGGATCCGCTAAAATAAGTGAAGATGTCTTGAAGAAAATTTATGAAAATCGAATTCCTCCAGAGGAAGTGCAAAAGGATAAAGGTATCCTGTGGGCACAATATTTTATTCCCAGTTCATTACAATTCAAATATTACCGATATTTGGAGGGAATATTGACATGGATGAATCATAAATTTTACGTTCCAAAAGGAGACAAACTTGTTTTTTAACTTTACGAATTTTTAACATCAACATTTTTAACATTAGGAACTCATCTTTAATAGGAGAGAGAGAGAGATGATTCCAGTTATCAAACCACAAACTAAACCACAGAGAAAGGTCTTTAATAAACGAATATACAATTTTAAACTTTTTATGAGGGATCTTGTGAGAGGATTTCATGCAATTCTAAAATTACAAAAGATTCCAAAAAAATATCACGTAAGCAGAAGATTATCCGAGAAAATTATGATGGCTGTCACATCAGTCAATGGCTGTCGTTTTTGTTCATGGGTTCATACGGAAATGGCTTTAAAAAGTGGCTGCTCAATTGCTGAAATCAAAGAAATTTTACAATCTGATTTCAATAATTGTGCGGACGATGAAGCTATTGCATTAGCATTTGCACAACATTTTGCCGAAAATCGAGGCAAACCAACCAAGGAAGCGTTGCGAAAATTAGTTGATTTTTATGGAATTCAAAAATCAGAATCAATCCTGAGTTATATCTACATGATAACCATCGGGAATTTAACGGGCAATACGATTGACGCGTTTGAAGCTCGACTTCGAGGAGAGCTGATTGAAGATGGCAATCTTTTATTTGAATTTCTCGTATTTATTTTGGGTTTTATATTTCATCGTGCCCTAATCTTGAAGTATAAAAACAATGGAATCTAAGTAAATACTGATTCATTATTTAATTGGATAACACGAAATTAAGATTATCAATTTGATAGGATAATGGTCTTTTATTTAGTTTTTTAAATTTTCTAAATTCCGAGGTGAGCTTTTTTGCACAATCGGAAAGTTCTAAGGTTTTCTGGTGTTTAAGAAATAAAAAAGGATATTCTTCACTGAGTTCGATTATTTCAGAAAAATCGTCTTTTACATCTTTAATTTTGACGGGTTTATTGTTATGCAGATAACCGAAATCCGATAATTTTCCAAGCTTTATAGAGCTCAATTTAATTAGTTTTCTCTCTTGTTTATTGGTCTTTTTTATTTTTCGCTTGTTGTTATTATTCTTCCCATTTTTTTTATGTTGGGTTTTTTCGGAATCAGATTGCTCCTTGGTAGAAATATCTGCAAAATATGGTTTAAAATATGTATAAAACGATCCCATGATTTGAATTAACATGGAGACTTCATTGCTTGAAATATTTAATTTCTCTGCAATTTCATCGGTATCTAAAAGTATTTCTTGCGTCTTATCCTGGATAAGCTTTGAATCAAATAAATAATCAATGAATTTGAATAAGATTTCATATTGATCCTTCTTCACTTCATCAGTTCCTCCTTAAATCATTATATCTGTATTCCCTTTTTTCCTTTTAGCGCATTACTTGTGTCTTAGTCTTAGAAAGAGTTACCATAGTAACTATAACAGCTCCCAGAATGATTGCACCAACACCCAAATAAAGTGCATAGGGTACGTTGAAAGTTATCTCATTTTCTGTTTCTGTTGGATTACTTTCTTGTTGTGGGTTTTCTTCAGGACCATCTCCAATATTATCTTTCTTAATCAATACAAACAATAAGTTCACGGTGTCAATATTTGTATCTACGTTGATTTCTATCCGATATTGTCCTTTCAGTGAAGTTCCAAAAATTTCAGTCTTCTCCCCATATACTACAAACAATGGTTCGTGTTGTAGAATGGGAAATTCATGATTATCCTTGTCAAAAACGCTAACATCAACATACGCATAGTTTTCAATTACAATTGAATTTGTTCGAGCTATATAAATCTCATAGTTTTTGTCATCCTCAAGATCGTGGTAATATTCCCGGCTTTTACTAAGATCATAAGCATTTACATCCCGTAACAAGAAGTCATTGCTATATGAAATGCCGTCATCCGTAATTTTAATATGCAAATTCACATTCTGTGCAGTATTACCGGAAATTATTAATTTATATTCATCGGAACTTAATGCACAACCAAAAGAGCTAGAACAACTAATTGGATCTTCTCCTTCTTCAATACTACCTAATGTTCCTTCTGCTAAGATAAACACATCATTTTGTCCGTCCTCGTCCACGTCAGGACCAATCAGTTTAGTTTGTATGTCAATTAATACATTTGGGGTCTTAATTGCTAATTTGACACCATAACGTTCATTTTTTATTAATGAAAGATTAAATTGATATTCTTGATGTGAAGGATTGAAAAAAAAGACATGATCAATGAATTGTCCCGCCGAACTGTTCTCGAGTTTATCTGATATATGAGGTTTTTCACTTATATTATTGAGTGATACATTGTTACAAAAAACTATCTGAAGAAAGCTAATGTTCAAGGCGATTATCACTATAATTGATAGAATTTTTGATCTTTTCATCTTACTATACTACTTAGATAGGGCTTTAAAAAACAAAAAAAAACTACAAAATGCCTATATTTCAAAAATGAAGCTTTTTAATGCTGAAACGACAAATAAATAATATTATGATTTCAGTCAACAAACGTGCTGTTGCCGTATTAAATGAAGTAAAGGACAAATGCGATAAACTCAATGTAGAATATGTTAAACTCGGAAATGGAGCTCATATATTCAATTTTTCCGAAGCAAATTTTGATGGTGGCATTTATCTTAGTCGAGTTTGTATGGGTGATCTCTGTCAAATTTCACAATCGGTAGTTAAAGCACGGATCGCAGCTCAATCGGGTTCGGTGGACTTAGAGATGTTAGAAGTTGAAACACAAGAACCAATAATTGGATGTATGGCTGCCCAATATGCTGGATGGTCTATAAAGGTTAAGAAGTTGAATGACGAGGGGAAAAAGAAAACTTATTTTAAATGTATGGGTTCTGGTCCCGCTCGTTCCATTGCTTTAAAAGAAAAGAAGTTATTTGAAGAGATAAAATATAAAGATACTCACAATCAAGGCGTTTTGGTATTAGAAACTTCACAAATGCCGGACGAAGGTGTTGCTGAGTACGTAGCAGAAAAGTGTGGCATTGAACCAAAAAATGTATATTTATGTTATGCACCAACTGCATGTCTTAGTGGTTCTATTCAAATCTCCGCAAGAATTGTAGAAACCTCTATTCATAAATTCTTAGAGTTAGGAATAAATCCCGAATGGATTGTCTCGGGTACTGGTAATTGTCCAGTAGCGCCAGTAGCAAAAGATGACTTTAAAGCAATGGGTTGGACGAACGATTGTATAATCTTCGCCGGGAATGTAACCTTAAATATGGATGTAGATGCATCTGAAGAAGGAGAATTGAAAAAGCTTGTAGAAAAATGTCCATCAAATACTTCTCCATCATATGGTAAACCATTTGCTCAAGTCTTTAAAGATGCTGGCGGAGACTTCTATAAAATAGATCCTGGAATGTTTGCACCTGCAAAGATTACTGTTATCAATAGATTAACTGGAAATGTGTTTGAGAAAGGAGATTTAAATCCAACAGCGCTTGATTTCAGTTAGAAATAATGATCACTTTTTTTAAAAATCTATTTTCTAGTTTTTATCTCATTATCGAAATCTTATTATCTTTTTTTTTCTATGTTATTTTTATGGTGTCTCAGCAAGATAAAAATGATGATAATGCAAACAGTGAAAAATCTGAAGCAGATGTACAAGAAAAAGATGATAGTGAAAAAGACAAAGTGATTGAACGACAGAAAAAAGTCGATGAAAACTACAAGAGACTCAAGAACAACATAGATAAAGAATATGAAGAGATATACGAAGATGAGTCAGGTATTAGTGATTATTTACCAGTTTACAAGGTGAGACTAAAATTATTTGTGGTTCCAATATTAATAGCATTAGTAAGTTCAGGTATCCTAGCATGGATTGTATTTTCTCTAGGTTTTTCAGGAGATGCTGGAGGGGATGATCCCTCATTAGGATTGTGGTATGGTATCATCTTTACGGTTGTTGCAGCTATCTCTTCCATCTTTATTGCATATATTGTTAAGAAAAAAGGTGAAGAAGCGCTTAAATATTTGATGGGGTTTGCATTCTTCTTACTGACGTGTATGTTGTCTTATTTCTTCGGTGATATTCTCTTAATTATATATTCTCCTAATCAATTAGTATATAATATTTTATCTTTTATCTATTTTGTGTTTTGTCTGATATTATCAATATATCTCATTCGAAGTTTCTTTGGCGGGAAAATGAGCAAGAAAAAGAGGAATTTTTATGTTCTTTTTATTGGAATTTTGATTGGAAGTTTTATGAATATTGTTTTTTATGAAAATTCCTTCTTAATAGCAAGTATGTTAATTGGAATCTCAATCTGGGATATTATTTCTGTGAAAAAAGGACCTATTAAATCCATTATGGAAGCAACGGGTGGTTATGATCCCGAATTTGAAAGAAAACTAAAGAGTGGAGAAATTGAAATTAAGGACTTTGAGTTTTCCGAATTAGAGATTGGTATAGGGGATATAGCATTTTATAGTCTATTGGCATCCCACAGCTTGGTGGCTGGCTATTTTATTACTGAAAACTTAACCGTTGCGATTATTTCTATGACTTTTGCATGCATAGGAATAATTGTCGGATCCCTTCTTACAATAAGCGCTTTGAAAAGAAATAAAATATTACCTGGATTACCCTTATCTATCTTTATAGGTATAGGTTTGGCTTTATTATCCGGATATGTTTCCTATTTAATAATTTAAACGATTAACTAGTGAACAAATGTGTGTATTTTCCTTTACTGTTTTTTTTTAGATTGATTATTTCGCTACAATCTAATTTTTTAGATGATCGAGATTCAAGGTTATGTTTTATTGATCAAACTTGATCAAACCTGAACCTTTACAGGTCATGATTATATAGGAAAAAAGAGTATATAAATGTTTCGCTAATATTCTCAATTATCTGAAGTCGTCCGTGCCTTATATCCACTGAATGAAGTATATTGCAGCTAAATTGCGGAGAGAATTATCCATTCCCTTTTTAAAGTTCTTTATCCTGTATTACCCATCTGATTCCGGGTCATGGCGGGGGCTTGTCCGCGTTCTGAAGGTCTTTGAACAGTTCTAGCCAAATATCCGTAGGATTGTCGGCAATGACCGGCAATAAATGCTTAAAACCTTTTTTATTTGGATTCCCGAGAAAATCAGTCGTCAACTCTCTAATCTTCTTCGCGATACCCTTCTTATCGGATTTCTTGGTTTTTTTCTTGAACTTTTCTCCGTTTTTCTCAGCAGATGCTTTTAGTTTTTTCAAAGTATTCTTCAATTGTTTATTAAGAGTTACCTTACCATTTGTTTTGTCAATATTGCCATATTTCTTAAGCTGTTTTGCAGCCCATACCAGCGATGTGAACAGCTGGTTCTGCCCCTTGATATATCTGCTGAAATTACACGCAGCCGACTCGTCCCGCCCCAGCTGTTCAATGTCAGTTAGCGTTATTCTTTCCATACCCATTTGCTGTTTGAGTTGTTTATTGAGTTGTTTTTTGAGTAGTTCAATAAGATCTTGGATAATTTGGGGTTGTGCGCCATTTGTTTCGTCCCGAAATCGGTGAACCATCAGCTTTCCCCAAGAGTCTACATAATGTTCGCATATCTTTTCTTTTTGCTTATTTTTCAATGCATTCAAGCATGAAATAAGGTGGTCGAGCAAAATTCGGGAGGGGCAATTCGAATTGCGGCACGATAATTGAAGCCCCGCGGGGTTCGTGGATTTGTAAAATGTTATTTTCGTTGCTTTCGTCGCTTTGGAACTTTTTGGTTTTTTGGACTGCTTGCATTGAATGTAGCACTTATCAGCAAATGCGCCGCATGTGGGGCATCGGGTCGATGAATAACGACTCGAACCCTGAAAACACGTATGCGGTGTGGTCCGAAA
>WJKO01000161.1 GCA_014729055.1 Promethearchaeota archaeon
ATTTTCGTATATGAAAAATCAAAACATAAACGTTAAAAATACTGGTAATAGGGCTTTAATTGAGGCAATAAAGAAATATAGGCTACTTTTATATGGACTTAAATCTAATGACAAAGAATATTATCAGAACAATATAAATCTCTCTCAATTTGAGAAATTGAAGCTTCTTCTACCTATGATTCCAAAGTTAATAGGGAGATTTACACCAGGACTTATACAGACGATCATGCCGTTTTTATTAAAATTAGGCACAGATCATCTTGATGCATATATTGCTATGAACTTAAACATCTTAAAGGTGCAAGCAGAACGCATTCAAAATACGTCTGTTAACAAGATCCATAAATTGCCTAATGCAACTTATCCAAAATGGCCTAAAAAACAGAATTTAGAACTGGATAAAAAAGAAATTCAGAAGAAACTGAGAAAGATTGTCGATTTGGAGCGAATTCAAGAATATTCATCGTTTGAACGATTTCACAGACCAATCTATGGTAAAAAACCTGATAGAATACCATTTGCCCCTCTAATGGATAATTTTTATGCTCGAATGAGTAATTTGACGGTGCAAGAATTTGTAAGCCAACCATATAATACTATATTTAAGATAGTGGAACACACACACGATACGTTTCTCAATTATTTCGATATGGTTCATTTACCCCCTGGAAGAATATACAGCTTTTTTCAACCATTACCGGCAGCTCATTCGGCATATTATGCTGAACTCCACTTACCAAAGGATATCGGTCAAGTATTACAATTTATTGAGAAAAACTATATCAACTTAGAGGACTTTCCTAAGATCAAGAAAGAGGGTTTTTCAAGTGTGTGGAGACCCCGACCGTTAAAAGTTGTGCTTGAAACAATGTTGGACTTTATAACCGTGGGCAATTTTTTCTATAAATGGGAACGTAAAAAGCAAGTGCCATTATATACAGGTAGTGCCTTTGTAACCCCATTGGAGGCCTTAAGTTATTTAATGGGCATAAATAAATGGTCAAGGGCAATATTAAGAGATCAAGAGCGTACCATGGAAGCATGCGACTTATTAATGGAAGGATTAATGGCAAATGATTTATTATTAAAAGAGTTCTCTGGTGTCAAACGTGATTATATATGTTTGGAACGTGTTAGCCCTCAGTTTATTTCACCCAAAATATTTGAAAAAATGGTCTGGCCGCACATTAAACAGCTAGTAGATCAGAACGTAAAATTAGGATATATTAATCTATTTCATATGGACACGGATTGGTTACCTTTCCTACATTATTTCGCAGAATTACCGAAACGAGGAAAATACATCTTTCATTTGGAAAACACGGATATAGTTAAGGCAAATGAAATTGTTGGTAGTATGGGGGCGGTCTTCGGAAATCTGGATGGTAACTTACTAGTCTTTGGAACCCCAGAAAAGGTAAGCAAGCATGTATCTAATCTAATCACGCAATTAAAAGACAATGGTAATTTTATTCTTAGTGCAGGGTGTCACTTACCACCAGATACACCCATCCCAAACATCATCGCTATTATCAAAACACTGGAAGAAGAAGGTTATTACTAGTGGCATCAAGAAATGCATCAGTTAAAGCATTGGAAAAATCAATTGGAGTTAAATTAAAGGTTACGGATAATATCGAACATATTGATAAATCTTTAAAGATTGAAAAAGATGAAATCGTTGGGATAAACCTTAATTACTGTGATTTAACAGAGATACCAAACGAAATTAGGAAATTAAGATCCTTAGAATATCTATCATTAGCGTTTAACGAGATTAAAGAAATTCCTGATTGGGTCAATGAGCTCGAATCATTGGTAACTTTTGTATTAACAGGCAACAAAATCAAAAGACTTCCCAGAAACATTGGGAAGATAGAGTCTCTGGAAGTATTCCATATTTTGCAGAATCCAATAGATCGGTTGCCAATGTCTTTTAGAAGATATGCTGATATATATTCTCAGTTTCGGGAGCTCGGGATTAAAAGATACGGTCTCAACATGAATACAATCGAAACAATAAAACTACTTAAACAGCGCGGAGTTAAGATCATCGAGCCCAAGCAATAATCTTAAGTTCTGATTTGTCAGCTATGATTGATGCAAGAATCCGACAAAATGTATATATCTAGATAGTATAGGTGATAATATATGCGCTCGGATAACATCATCATAAGATTATATAAAATGGTGATGATTACAAATGGTCAACATTGGGTTCTTAGGTGATGTTAGTGTAGGTAAAACCTCTTTATTGAGGAATTTTGTTTGTTATCTTAATAAGAATCACATCACAGAATTATCTGATGGGGGAAATTACTTCATTACAGACACAGATTTCTCTGGCGAGAGTCTAATTAGTGAAGAAAAATCTATAACCCACAAAAAAACTAAGACCATCCATCCTAACCGTGTTTATTTTAAAGAAAAGGATACTGGTTTTAGTCATACTTTGTTTGCTCCTGGTGGAGACAGAACTCGCCCCGTAGTTCGCATGGGTATTATAACAATTAGCCGAATCGCAAAACAGATTGTTGCTGTTATCGCGTTAGATAGATCGGTAAAAAAACAACTTAAATTCTTTAATACAATTCGATATTTCCCTAAAAGTGTCTATATTTGTTTCAATAAGTACGATCTTCTTAAAGAACGTTCTGAATCAACTTTGGAAGAAAAGCAAGAAATTAATTCATTAATTGCTAGAACTAAAAAGTTCTTTAACAGAAGAAATATTAGAATTAAGGACATTTTCTTTACTTGTGCAGAAAATGTTGGTAAATATAAAGACCTTAACGATGAAGCCGCAGACATGATTCTAAAAATTGCATCCGAAAATGTTGATTCTGCACCAAAACAGCGACAAAGTCAAGTAAAAAATAATATAAAAGTGATATCTTAAATTTCTGTGCTCAGAAATCAGACTCAATCCTATTTTCTATTTTTATAACAATGTTTCGCGGAATTAATCAAACTTCTTATAGAAATGTCGTTCCTTCTGCGAGTGATGGAATATCTGGATCAAGATATTTCGAATATTGCTTATTATACGGGCGCTCGACGCCAGATTGATCAAGCAAATTATCAAGAGCATCAGCAAAATGTTTCATTTCATCTAACGCAGATTTTGCGTGTCCCGTCATTCCCACCTCAGCTTTTTCTGAGTCCATCATTTTCCTTATTACTCGGATCAAGGCGAAATTCGGCCAGTATGACATTAATAATAGTTTTTTAGGAAGAATTGGAATGCCAAGCTTCTTTAAGGCTTTAATGTTTTCCTTTAACGCTTTTACTCCAACTTTTATTGCATCTGGTGTATTTGCAAGTTTATAATTATCCCCACCTACTATAAAGAGGGCAATTGCAAGAGGAATTATCAATGCTGCGTGTGTTTTCAACCAAGCGTCGATATTTCTATATATTTTTACAACAATATTTGCGTTATTACAAATCTTTTTTATCGTCTTCAACCTCAGACTCATCATTCCATCTCTCTCTCCAATATATAGTCCAGGTGTTTCAGACCATACAGCATGAACTTTATAATCCTCCCAATATCCACCGGCTCCAGCAAAACCTATTAAATACTTGTCAGGTCGTAAATACTTATCATAATCATCGTAACCAGAAATATTGTTACCTAAGAAGAGGAAATTACCCACATTCTTCGCAGCTTTAAGTATAGGTAAGATTGTTGGTATGAAATTCTTTCTCATTATAATAAAAACATAATCGTATTCATCACCAGGCAGAAGACTGGTAGTAGTTGGGACATTATATATTTTTTCTTCTTTTGTAATATGATCATAAATCACGATTCCGTGTTCATTTATATTTTTTAGTTTCATTCCTCTAGCTAGGATCTTTATGTTATAACCCTCATCATGGAATCTTGCTGCATAAATACACCCTAAAGGTCCTGCTCCATAAATTAAGATCTTCATTATCCATCATATATCATATGATTCTTGTAATTAAAAAAGTTAGCTTTAGCTAATTTAATATGTTCTCACAGTATGTTTTACATAAGTCTATGATAATTGAATCTTTTTCGAAAAAAATTATATAAGTTTTGATGTTGAAATTTAATTGAAGAAAAT
>WJKO01000162.1 GCA_014729055.1 Promethearchaeota archaeon
GTATAGTTAGCTTTAATATTACATTTTCAAGTCCATATCTTGATGGCGTATTTTATAAGATTCCAGTCAAATTAGACTTCAGAGAATATAGAGGACGTGTCTTTTTTGATGGGATTCATAATTTTATAATGATGGACGATAATCTTGCTGCACTAACGGGTAATGGTAGTATAAATATTGATCCTAATAATTTAAACACCTTCATAGACCTTGAAGAGAGATTTGACTATCCATTTGCTCATTATGCAGATTTAAAGTCACTTTGGGCAGCAACTAATGATAAGGGGGTTGCGACACAGACATTTTTCCCCGGGATCAATCTTAATGTTACGCAATTTGCCAGTGGCTTAATGGAATCTCAGCAAATAAATGAAACGGAACAAGCAGCAGAATCAAATGAAGACGAGATGAGTATCAATCTCGATGTTGAAATTAATGCATCTGTACTTGTTGATTTATTAGGTGGTTATACATTTGAAGGAGACAATCTGACGACTAATTATATCAACAACAATATTTTGCAATTTTTTGATGTATTAGTAATTGTTGACCCTGAAATTGAGATCAACGCAAGTGAAATAGAAGCAATAGTTAATTGGGTAGAAAAAGGAGGATCGTTGTTTGTATGGAGTGAGAATAAGACCGAAAATCACATAGATTCAATTAACAACTTACTTGCTGAATTTAATCTATCCGTTTCTGAAGATTCTTATGATCTTGGAGGAGAAAAAGTAATATCATCTGCAACATGGCATAATACTGGTAAAATTATGCCAGATTATACTATAGGGACACTTGTTTTTGAGGATCCAGTAACGGTAGATATAATAGATGGGGTAAATGGAGGAGCAGATCAAGTTGAAAAACTATGTCCTTATGTTGCTGTTGCAAAACGTGGAGAAGGCAGAATGTGTTTGGTCGGAGATAAAGATATATTTACTATCCATGGGTTATTGAAAGGCAATAATTCTGAGTTCGCGGAAAAATTGATTAAATTCGGACTAATATCGTATTTTGACATGGACGTAACATCAGACAAGCAAGAACAGACTCTATACGAATACAATGTTTTCACTGCCGAAATCGAAAATTATGCTACGGACGACGATATTAAAAGATACGTGGATGATGGTGTCCTTTTCCTTTGTGCGTTTATTTATGAAGATGCGACAGTTGTCAATGTATCACTTTATGGTTTTAAATTACCATTGATGTTGATGTTTGAAACAGTAAGCGGTGAATTTGCCACCTCTTATTATGGAAATTGGTATAACAAAACGGGAACATATTATGCAGTATTCTTGATTGACGATCCCGCTGCAGCTCAAGAGGTCATATATGTGGAGTTTGATGTGTTATACGCGCCCGCACCTCCGGCTGTGCAACCATATGAATTTCCACCCCCTAAATATCCTCATTGGATTGATATAATTGGCATTTTGTGGGTAGTTTTATTGGGGATTCTAATATGGGCGTATAATATTGAAAAATGGAAAACAAGATTTAGAGTTGTACAGTTGAAGGGACCCACCTTAAACAAAGCGAAGACAAAAATCAACGAAGGCGAAACGTTACTCAAACAAATATTAAAAGGAATAAAGGTGAGCGATGATGAACAAGAGCAAATTCGTCACATTCTGAGTTATAGAGCTCGTTTATCAAAATATATAAAGGATCTTAGGAAGTTTGGAGAAGATATCGGCGAACATTATTCTTAATAAAGTAAAAAATGGAGTTATACGAATATGGAAAGGAAAGTTAAGAGAATTGGAAGCAAAACTTTTGATTATATAGTATTAATTGCCTCTGTCACGTCAATATTGGTTTCTATTCTAGGTTTTCTTGTTTTTTCTTTAGTTTTTAAAATAGTACAAATAAAACCGTATATTCTTCTTTCTTTAATATTTATACTGGGTATATTGGGATATCGGGTCTGGTACTCTGAAAATGTTGATTAACTAAGATCAAAAGAGAAATCATATTCACCTGATTCAATGTGGAGCATCGTTTTACCTATTTTAGACTTCTGTATTCTAATATTAGGATTTGTTTTAAGCGGTTTTTTAGATTCCATGATATTTATTAAGTCCTTTTTATCAATATCTTTACCGAGTACTGTAGGTAAATATACCTTTGCTGTCGTATTAGTTGGTATGCAAATTCTCAAATTAAACTGCGAATCACCATATTTCCAGTCAACCGAGATTCTGCCATGAATTGAATCATAAGATCCCTTTATCCTATTGATAGACTTATTCGGCTTTGGTTTGACATATCCATCCCATCTCTCCCACATTGTCGTTGCCCCGTTGTTGATCATATAAAACCAAGACGGAAATTTTTCACTAAGTAATAGCTGATATGCAATATCATTATACCCAGATTTCGTCAATTCCTTCATTAACATTGGCGTTGTGCAAAATCCCGTGGAAATTCTCCAGTCATACTTCTTAAGAGCATTGATCATATTTCTTACGACATCTGGTCTTATATCGTCATGGATTAAATTAAAATTCAGTGCTAATGCGTATCCTGCTTGAGTATCACCATCTATCATTCCATTTTCTTTTACAAATTCAGTGTTGAATTTATCTCGGATATCTTCGAATAATTTCGCGTATTTTTCAGCATCTTTTTTCTTTCTTAAGACTTGAGCCATCTTACCCACCAATCTGGCTGAATTAGCAAAATATGCAGTCGCAAACACGGGTTTAGGAACTGAGCCGCCCGATTCTGGGTAGTCTTGGGATTTAATGGTATCTCCGTTCAACCAATCGTTATAACTATTTCCCGTTGATTTTTTCCATATCAAATTTTTATTTTTTGAGTGGATATAATCCACATATTTCTTGGCGGAATTGTAATGTACTTTTAAAATGCGTTTATCGTTATAATTTAAATAAACTTGCCATGGAATTATCACTCCAGCATCTGCCCATGCGGGAACTCCTGAGAACAATCTTCTTTTACTTCGCCCTTTATATGGATGCGGAACAAAATCCGGATATCTCCCGTCTTTTACTTGACCATCTCTTATATCTTGAATAAATTTCGTATAGAATGCTGCCATATCCATATTGTATATGGATGTTTGACAGAATACTTGTGCATCCCCCATCCAACCCATTCTCTCATTTCTCTGGGGACAATCTGTTGGCACACTAATCATATTATCTCGCTGAGTCCATAAGATATTTTTCCATAACTTATTCAACTTAGAATTTGAGCTCTCAAAAGACCCTGTTGTTTCACAGTCTGAAGCTAGAACACACCCAATAATGGTTCCTAATGGAAGATCTATGTTTGGTTTTAATCCATTAACCTCCACATATTGAAACCCATGATAGGTGAAATGAGGATGATATTCTCTCATTTTGTTCTCTTTAAGAATAAACTTGTCAGTAGCCTTTGCAAATCTGAGATTCTTTGTATATAGGGAACCATCTTCCTTGAGCATTTCGCCATGACGTAAAGTGATTGTTGTATTGGGTTCGCAGATATTCTTATTTATCGAGAGTTTACACCATCCAGCTATGTTTTGACCGAGATTGAATATATATTGTCCCTCCTTAATCTCATTAACAGAAATTGGTGTTATCTCCTTAACAATTCGAATAGGTTGGTTCATTTGAGCAACTAAATCTCTGTTGACTTTATCATCAATAGATGCATTTTCCCATTGGATATCATTGAATCCTTCTTTTAGCCATCCATTTGGTTCTTTA
>WJKO01000163.1 GCA_014729055.1 Promethearchaeota archaeon
GTAGTTATTGCTTAAAAACAGCAGAAATCGTATGTTTTTTTTTAGATCGATTTAATTGCTATACCCTGATTTTTTATATTTCATAATTCACAATTAACGACAAAATGATTAGAAAAGTTGATGATAGGGAGTATGCCCTTCGTGTTCTTCAAGATTTGAAAGTTAAGGCACGTGATTGTGAGGATTATCGCGAACGATTGAAAATGGAAAAAGTCATAAAGAAATTTGAAAAAGGAATTGTCGAAGAATACGGCGGGTAAATTAGGTAAAATATTTTCCAAATTTCATAGAAATGAAGTGCCTTCAAAAGAGTGTGGTTTGTTTGCGCTTCTTTCTTCTTTTATCACTTTTATTCTTTTTTTCTTTCTTAATTTTCTTCAAACGAGATTGTTTTTCTTGCTCGTTCATTCTATTATAGGAAACAATGTCATTATTTTCGTTTTTTAGACTCTTTTCTTTATAGGATCCAGTATTAAGTTGATATTTAATAGATTTAATAATATTCTCTGAAAATAATGGTAATTTTTCAAGTTCTTCATTAGATGCTTTTTTAAGATGATTAATTCTGAAGTACCCATTTTTATAGAGAATTCTGGCTCGAACTCGCCCGATACCTCTGATTTTTACAAATGAAATGAGTTCTTTTCTAATACCATATCTAATTCGAATGCTTAAATTTTCAGATAATTCTACCAATTTTTCACATTTTAATAGCTTTGAAAACTGCTTTAATCCACGAGCAAGCCATTGTGCAGTGTCGGTGAGTCGATTCAGATCTCCAGAACCAATATTATATCTTTGTGTAATATCCCCTTCAGCGCGTTCATTGATCCATTCTGCTAATATAAAGGTATGTTTTAAGGAATCCATATCGTCAAAAATGCGATAATTCTCCTCTTCGTGGTATTCAGAAGTAAACATGTTCATAGAATTTTCATAATTACTGACAGCTGCGGAAATAATATCATAATCCGAACTGCGGAAATTTAAACCCATGATTTCTCCGCTAAGACCAATAATGTAAAGAAGCGTAACTTCTGTAATTTTAAATTTTGTGTCTTCTTCATCTATTAAATCTTTCAGTAACTTCAGCCTTCGATAGATTCCCTCAGCAATATAAGGATTTAGATAAAGATTGCTTGTAATTTTCCCAAGTTTCGTTGCGCTATAAAAAACTTCATCTTCAACCTCGCGATTTGCATTTTTTTTAAGAAATTCATACGTATATAAGAATTCAACGGCTTCTTTTACGATTTTACCTAGTTGTTCTTCTATTTCCTTGTCGCTAAGTAATGGTTCAATCTCATCGAACTCAGATTGCTCATCATTCTTATTATCGAGATCCGCCGCACTGACAAATTCTGTGCTATAATTGGTCGGTAACTTCAATGGATCAGTTCCTCTTGCCCCTTTTCTCTTTCGTTTTATATCAATTTTTTCGACCTGTTTTTTCCGAATCTTTGGGATCTGTTTTTTTCCAACATTTTCTATGTTATTAGTACCATGTTTTACTTGATATGCGAGAAAGGTATATTTTAAGAACTGTATTAAATCTTGTTCTGTTGCTGCTTTATTCATCACAATAGTACCTAAAAGATGCGTTTGCAGTAATTCAGGGCTATTTAACTGTGATAAGATCCATTCAGTTTCTCCAAAGATATAATACGCGGCTAATTCCTCTGTTTTCTCTGGTTTAGATGATAACAAGATAGCATCCCCGTATGGATCATAACCAGGTCTCCCTGCCCTCCCAACCATTTGCTTATATTCTAAGACTGGTATTTTTCTCATACCACCACTTTTTCCATCATAACGATAAAGAGATTTAATAATGACCCGACGAGCTGGAGTATTAACTCCTGCAGCTAAAGTGGGTGTACACGTTATGACTCTTAAACGACCACCTCGAAAATTATCCTCTATAAACTTTCGTTGGGCTTGTTTTAATGCAGCATTGTGAAAAGCAATACCAAATTTCATGGTATTAATGAGCATTTTGGTATCCCTTGTAGCCGAATTTGGTCCAACTATACTTTTAAACTCATCAGATAAAAGTAATAAATCCATCTGTTCTGTTTCACTATAACGTTCGGCCAATCTTTTCATTAATTTTTTAGCTAAACTTCGGGAATTACGACGACTATTTACAAAAACCAAACATTGCCCTCCTTCATCTAATATGTCCATAACTAAATTATATACAGCGCTTTTTGTTTGATATTTCAATTCCCTTGTTTCATTGTTAGAATAAAAAATAGAACCTTTCTTATAAAATCCCTCCTTCAGAGATACTGGTCGCCAATTACTCTTGATTAATTCAGCATTTAACCATCTTGCAATCTCATCTGCATTATTTATTGTTGCTGATAATCCTAATATTTGCACGGTGGGGTTTATACTCAGTATCCTGGTTATTAAGACTTCTAAAGTAATACCTCTTGATTCACTATTGAGTAAATGGATTTCATCAACGATAACAATTCCTATCTTTTTTATAAAATCTGGTCGATTACGAAACATGCTATCTGCTTTTTCGTTTGTCATAATAATGAGATCTTTTTCAAAAACCCGAAAATTATGAGAATCAACGTCACCAATTGAATACGCGATGGAGATACCTAATTTACTCCATTTTTCTCGAAATTCGTGGTATTTTTCGCTGGCTAGTGCCTTAAGAGGGCATAAATAAATGGCTTTTTTCTTAATGCCTTTTTCTTTAAAATTCAATAGACATTGCATCATAGCTATTTCGGCAATAAGAGTTTTCCCAGAAGCGGTGGGAATACTAATTACTAAATTATTTTTATTAACAATATATTGCATTGCATCTTGTTGAGGAGGATATAATTCATGAATACCATATTCGTCCAAAATGTCTATTATTTCGGGTCTAATATCCTTAAAGTATTCTTTTTTTGTACCTTTATCCTTTTTTTGAACCAAAATCGTTCCCTCAATAATTAGTAATGTTTCAAAGTCTTAATAAATCACATATCTTGGAATAATTTAAAGGAAAAAGAAAATATGAATAAAAATTATTTAGGTCTCTGAAACCGCTTTTATCTTTTCTTTCCCTTATACTTCTTATCTTTATTTCGATCTGATAAAGCAATAAAGCCTACTCTTGGTTTATAGATCAATCCTTCACTATGTAGATTTTTCAACATTTTTTCAATTTTACTTTTATCTAGTTCCATTTCAAGTTCCATATCACTGATAAAATTAGCTTCATTGATCGCTTTAGTACTGCTTTGCTTAATTTTTTCCTTTAATGCATCAAGCATTTGGAAAATCTTTTTCTTTGCAGTAGTTACACCAGCAAATATTCGATCTACATTCAGTTGACCTGTTATTGGGTCTTTACTGACATCGTTTATACTGATCTCAGCCAATTTTAAAGCTTTCTTCGCATACTCTCTCGTAACATAAGAACTTAGCGCCATTTTCGAATATGCTTCAGATAATCTTACAAATCCTTCAAGACTACGGGCTACGATTGGAACAGCGACATCTCCTCCATCTACTCTTAAATTCTTATTTTTAGACCGAATATCAATATAAAATTGCTTTATTTCTTCAATTGCTTCTGGTGTTAATTTTGGCTTAAGGGTTCTCGCGAATTTAATATATTTTATTAGCAATTCAAATGGGATAAGCGATTTTTGAGAGTCCGCAGTTAATTTTTCACCGCTTTCGCTAGCATGCTTATGAAGGATGAACTTTGCAAGTTCTTCATCCTCTTGGTGATTCGGAACATCTTTTACAACGAAGATTAGATCAAATCGAGATAGTATTGTAGGTGGTAGATTAATATTTTCGGTTGGGGATCTTTCTTCATCATATCGACCCCATTGAGGATTTGCTGCCGCAAGTATTGAGGTCTGCGCTCTTAAAGTTGCTATAATGCCTGCTTTGGCAATGCTTACCGTCTGTTGTTCCATTGCTTCGTGAATGGAAGCTCTGTCTTTCTTATTCATTTTATCGAATTCGTCTATTATTGCAATTCCACCATCTGCAAGAACTAAGGCACCTGCTTCCAGCGACATACCTCCCGAATCTGACTCTTTGACGATACCCGCTGTCAATCCTGCCGCAGAACTCCCTCTACCTGATGTGAATACTGATTGTGGTACTGCTTTCGCACTCTGCTTAAGAATCTGGCTTTTCCCGGTTCCAGGGTCTCCTACAAATAAAACATGAATATCCCCCCGTAAAGGTGACTGATTTGGATGCTCTTTTCTCACTCCTCCAAACAATGCAATCGCCGCTGCCATTTTAAGATGGTCCTTTCCATAGATACCTGGTGCAAGGGATTTCGCAATGGTTTCTTGAATATCTTTTTTTTGTGCCCATCTTCTGATTTCTCGCTTGTCTTCTTCAGATATCTCAATTCCGCCATCTTCATCAGTTCTCCCCTCAATGCTTAATACTTTAATAAACGGCGTAAATAAAGTAGTAATTTTACCCCGGGAAGTTTCGTTTGGATAAATTTTATATATTCCAGTAATTTTCACACGATCTCCAGGTCGCGCTTTATCTACTAAATCATGTGTTAGTATTGCTTTCACAGAATATGGGACTCTTCCTGGCTTTAATTCTTCGGGTAACTCTTGAATCTTAATGCTTTGCCAGTCTATGAATTCTGAATCCTTAGAAACGACCATAAAATTCTTTTTGTTTTTACAGCTAGGATTTGTACATCGTCTTGGTTTAATAAGTGTCTTGGTTTCGATTTGAGGTATTTCTATTTGAGTTTGACAAACTGGGCATTGAAACGTTGCAACCGTTATTTGTGGAATTATCTGTGATGCACGAATGAGTATTCCGTAGACATAAATCAGCTTATCAATATTTACAGAGCGCAATCCTCGGAGAGTTACTTCATTAGAAGCATTCTGTGTAGTTACTCTGACAAAATATTCCATGTCTGGAAGACTTCCACCCGAATAGGTTCTTATTAATTCTTTAAATGCATCTACCGCATAGCGTAATGCTATCTCAGGTTCATTTCTTAGAAATTCAGCTAATGGGGGATCAAAAGATAGTAAATCTTCAAATAAAATATAGATTGTATTGTCTCCAACCATGGCGGCATCTTGGATTGCTTCACGATATTTGAAGTGGTTGGGCTCGTCTTCATACTCTTTAAAGAAGGTTTCGAAATTTTGATCTGGATTATCCGGTGGAAGATTTACATCAATAACCATTATTTTTCATATCCATAAACAATAAATTTTACTAGACTTTTTCTAAATACATATCAGATTTATTTATTTGGCATATATTAATAGTTAAATACGTGATAAAGATAACTAACTGCAAATCATTCTTTTTGTCGCTTCAATATAAATTCATTTATTAACGATTGATTTATTAACGATTCATTTATTACATTCATTTTTTACGACATGACCGCTTAAATTAATCTGATAATCAAGTTGATACCACATTCAATGATTTAAGCTGGATTCCTCTAATAAAAATAACAAGTAAGCAATTGATTTTTAAGAAGATATTATCAGATTTGAGCGTAAAATGTTTTGGTGGTTAAATTTGATTATATACTATAATATTGACGACTTTAACCCTCCTAAGAGTAATTTATTTCTAATTCGGCGCCAATATTGGCA
>WJKO01000164.1 GCA_014729055.1 Promethearchaeota archaeon
ATTATAAATAATACCACAAAACATACAAGAACTGGTAAGGGAAAGATTATTTCGATTGATGGATCTGTTATTGGCGTTTTTGGATTGGATAGACCGAAAGTAGGAGACTTGGTAGCTATCGGCGAGAAGAAATTGATAGGAGAAGTAATTAAGATATATCAAGAAAAGACCATTACCCAGTGTTTTGATAATACTGAAGGGTTAAGAATGGGGGAACCCGTTGAAAATACCAACAAACCTTTATCTATGGAACTTGGACCTGGATTACTAAACCAGATTTTTGATGGAATTCAGCGACCTTTAACAGATATAGATGATTTCCTTGAAACTGGGATTAGTATAAAGCCTTTATCGAGAAAAAAGATTTGGCATTTTATCCCACTTAAAAAAAGAGGAGATCATGTAAAAGGTGGAGACATAATAGGGGAGGTTCAAGAAACTTCAACCATCGTTCACAAAATAATGGTACCTTTCAATCGTAGGGGTATAATTGCAGATATAAGCGAAGGAGATTATAGAGTCAACGATGACGTTTATACCTTAGAGCATGATCGAAAAAAAACATCCTATTCAATGATTCAAAAATGGCCGATTCGCCAACCTAGACCATTTAAGGAACATTATTATCCCAAGGATCCCTTAATAACGGGGATGAGAGTTATCGATTTAATGTATCCTGTGGCTAAAGGTGGAGCAGTTGCAATACCAGGTGGATTTGGCACAGGAAAGACTGTAACTCAACACTCTCTCGCAAAGTTTGCTAATGCAGATATTATATTTTACGTTGGTTGTGGAGAACGTGGTAATGAGATGGCGGACGTATTAGAGCAGTTTCCAGGAATTATTGATCCTCATACTGAGAAGCCAATTATGGAGCGGACAGTTTTGATAGCAAATACTTCAAACATGCCGGTTTCTGCAAGGGAAGCAAGTATTTTTTCTGGTTTAACGATGGCAGAATATTATAGGGACATGGGCTATGATGTCTGTCTCTTGGCCGATTCGACTTCACGATGGGCTGAGGCATTGAGGGAAATATCTGCTAGATTAGAGGAAATGCCGACAGAGGGGGGGTATCCAGCATATCTGGCCACTCGATTAGCAAATTTTTATGAAAGAGCGGGATTAACTCAAACAATTGGAAATCCAACTCGAAAAGGTTCATTAACGTTAATAGGTGCAGTATCACCCCAAGGGGGAGACTTTAGCGAACCTGTCACTAAAACTACACGAAGATTCGTCAGAACATTTTGGGCTCTTGATCCCGATTTAGCATATTCCCGACATTATCCTGCGATAAGCTGGACAGAATCTTATAGCCTATACGCAGAGATATTAAAGGATTGGTGGAAAAACAACTTTGGAAAGGGTTGGAATGCATATCGTAATCAGATAAATGCAATCCTGTCCGAAAGTGACGAATTACAGAATATGGTTCAACTAGTAGGGCGAGAAAACCTACCTAGCCGTCAAC
Source organism: Promethearchaeota archaeon (assembly GCA_014729055.1). Taxonomy (GTDB): domain Archaea; phylum Asgardarchaeota; class Lokiarchaeia; order Sigyniarchaeales; family Promethearchaeaceae; genus WJKO01. The sequence goes on from WJKO01000164.1 coordinate 1,475, forward strand.
AATTAGATTTGTTTACATCGGATCTAATAAAGGATGCATTTCTTATACAAAATGCATTTGATCCAGTGGATCAATATAGTTCTCCAGAGAAAACACTGGCATTGATTAGACTAATAATTGAATTTTATTCAATGGCTCAAAACATAATCGAAGATATACCAATGTCGCGTATAAAGGAATTATCTTCAATTGAAGAAATAAGTCGTGCTAAATCTAATATTGATAATGATCATATTGATAAAATCAAGTCAATAGAATCCTTGATAGAAGGAGAATTCGATGCTTTAGTGGAAGAATATAACATTCATGATGAAAGTCAAGAGAAGTGAGTTTTATTGAGCGTACGCTACCAAAAATTAAATAAGATTGAAGATCCATTAGTTTTCCTGAATGTTAAACATCCAATAATGAATGGTGAGATTGTATCAATTAAAACACCAAATGGAGAACTTAGAAATGGAAAAGTTCTAAAGATGAACAAGGATCTAGCCTGTATTCAAATCTTTCAAGGTACCGAAGGATTAGATCTAACAAATACTGAAATTACCTTTTTAGATGATTTATTTAGGATTGGTATTTCAAAGGATATGAGAGGAAAAGTTTTTGATGGTCAAGGAAGACTTAAAGTCGAATCTAACAATGAATATACTACGGAAATTATTCCAGAAGTAATTAGAGGAATAAATGGATTTCCAATCAACCCGACAAGGCGAGAATATCCTCGAGATATTATTTTCTCAGGAATTTCTGTTATTGATGGGCTTAATACATTGGTACGAGGTCAAAAATTGCCAATATTCTCTGGACAAGGTATGTCTCATAATAAGCTTGCTGCTCAAATTGTCACTCAAGGTAAGGTTACAACGGGTGAGGATTTCTTAACAATTTTCATAGGGATAGGCATTTTACAAGATGATGCAATATTTTTCCGAAAGAAATTTGAGGAATCGGGAAAATTTCAGAATGTTATTAGTTTCATTAATCAAGCCACAGATCCGACGATTGAGCGTATCTTGATCCCCCGTGTCGGATTAACTGTTGCTGAATATTTTGCTTTTGACTTGGATATGCATGTATTAGTTGTAATGAATGATATGACTAACTATTGTGAAGCTCTAAGAGAGATTTCGGCGGCAAAAGTAGAGATACCTGGTAGAAAGGGATTTCCAGGTTATTTATATTCTGATTTAGCATCTTTATATGAACGGGCGGGGAGAATAAAAGGTAGAGAAGGGTCTATCACTCAAATACCTATTCTTAGTATGCCTAATGATGATATAAGCCATCCGATCCCAGACTTAACGGGATACATTACAGAAGGTCAAATTGTTTTAACTCGCGAGCTACATAGAAAGGGCATATATCCGCCTGTGGATATTCTCTCAAGCGTATCAAGATTGATGAAAGATTCAATTGGGAAAGAAAATACACGAGAAGATCATCCTGATGTTGTGAGTCAATTATTTGAATTCTACTCAAAGAGCAAAGAGTTAAAAGAGTTGGAATCAATAATTGGTGAAGAAAGTATGACTTCTATTGACCGGAAGAAACTTAAATTCAGTAAAGACTTTGAAGAATACTTCATAAATCAGAGTTTTAAAGAAGATAGAAGTATTGAACAGACCCTTGATATTGCATGGGCTTTATTGTCAAAAATACCAAAGAATCATATCCTTAGAATTAATAAAGATGAGATAAATAAATATTACAATAAAAATTTGAACGTAGAAGAATTAACTCGAAAGGGAATTGATTAAAATTTCTAGCGGATTTAGAAAAGTAA
>WJKO01000165.1 GCA_014729055.1 Promethearchaeota archaeon
CATCAATGGTTACCGGTGTCATCTGCAATCTGATGTTTGCCGAGTAACTTAATTCGCGGATTCGCGCTTCCATCGGTGTTATTTGCTTTTTAGCACCATCTGCTTCTCGCACATTAGGATTTTCCACTTTTATTTTACCAAACTTAATGTAAAAATCTGGGATATCTGGAATTATTTGCCCGGACTCATCAACAATTTCTTGCATTTGATTTTCAATGAAGTCATTGAAACTATCTAAATGTTGCCGGACTAAACCTTTTTCTTTAAAAAAGGCCTTTAATAATGCCCATGTGTCTTGTTTTTTAATAGTTCTACTCATTTTTTTTAATCATCTTTCCTTATCTATCGCTTACCTTTCATAACAAATCTATAAGTTTCTACGGTATCCACCGTAGTTTGTGATTTTCTTATAATCTTAATAACATCTCCATATCTAGCCCCAATCATCTCCACAACGGGATCATTGGAGTATATTCTTGGAAGATTGATCAATTTAATAGAATACTTTTTTAACAATTCATCAGTTTCTCGTTTTGTTAATATCTTATGTTTGGGTACTATTTCATGTTCAAGAACATCAAATTTTACTTTAACTTTAACCATTCTTTTTTGACTCCATATGTTTAAAAAAAGACATTTTGTATGTTACAAAACTTATTCGCAAATATAATTCAGTTAAAAAAACATTCAAAAAAAGTTTTTCGGTTTTTTGTCTATAAAAATTTCCTTTTTTCTAATTGTATGTATTTAGGATCTAAATAATCAATCCTTTTTCTTAAAAAAGGGGTATGTTTTTCTCTTCATAAATACTCTGTCTGTTTTTGCTATTAACCCGCTTTTTAAAGTGGCTATTTTCCTTGCACTTCTAAATGTTGTTGCAAAAGCGACTAACTCTCCTTTTTGAGTCATAATAGCAACAATATCTCCTTTTTCAATCGATGCATTCAAATTAAGAACGCCATTTACGGCTAGATCTGCCCCATGGCAGATTGAGTCAACCGCAGTATCTCGGATTATTATTTTATCCATATGCTCAATTGCCGTCTCCATTGGTTGTATAAATTTCTTGAGATAGTATTCTTCCCCCTCTTTCTCATATAAATACATAGCATCGTTAAGATCTTGCAATGTACACAAAGTAGAGTCTTCTTTAAACAACCCAACTCTTGTTCTCCTTAATTCTACCATGCTTGCTCCAACTAACAATACCTCCCCTATGTCATAACATAATTTCCGAATATATGTACCCGCTTCACAACCAACTTTAAATAAGACTAAATTTTCATCCTTTTCAAATTCTAATAATTTAATGTAATATATCCGCCGAGTTCGAAGCACACGGGCAACTGCCGATTTTAAAGGAGGAATCTGATAAATATTATTAGTGAAGAGATTCAACACACCCCGAATTCTGGAGAAATCAAATTTATGATGAATTTTCATTAAGCATACATATTCTTTACCCGCATTTAGCAGACCTGTGTTTACTTTTGTGGCATTTCCCAAAGCAACGGGTAAAATTCCCGTGACTTTTGGGTCTAATGTTCCTCCATGTCCGGACTTTTTAACCTTTAATATCTTTTTTACCCACGTCGCTATTTCATGGCTAGTTGGTCCGCTCGGTTTATCTAAATTTATAATACCATTATTAATATAATGAGAAAGTGGTTGCCGATCTTCAGGTTTACAACCATAATTAAAATCTGTTTCCTCTTCCGCTCTAATGATAATTTCTCTCTTTCGATCGGCCGGTAAAATTGATTTTTCCATTGAATCTACCTAGTAAGGTCTTTGTAAGCCATCATATTAAAAAAAATAGAAAATTGATACTTTTTTAAAAACTCAAAGAATTTTTACCACTCATAGCTACATTTCTTACACACGCGTTTAGTTCCATAAATAGTTCTTGGCACATAGCTGATTACTTTACTCTTATCTTCTACTTCATTATAATCTGTACTACCGCAATTTGGACATATATTTCTTTGAACACCTGTAACTTGTCCTTCACTATCTACACCTTGCCCTTCACCACCAGCACCGCCTCCTAGCGAAGGTTGCATTACTGCATGTGGTTCTTCCAATTCTTTTAATCTTTGCGCTTTTTCTGCTAGTTCGTCCTCTAATTCCGCAATCTTGTTGTTTAATGCACCTATTTGTTGTGTATTGTTGCTTAATTCCATTTGCATTTCCTGATTCTGTTGTTTTAATTGTTCATGTTGTGCGGGATCAACGGAACTCTCTCGGATTTGCTGTATCTCATTAGTTAATTGCTGAATCTGCATTTTTAAGTTTCCGATCTCTTCATTTTTTACTTTGATCTCTTGTTCCATCTGTTCTTTTGGAACCATTGCACTTTGTGTTTGTTGTAATTCTTGCAATTGTTGTTGACTTTGCTCGAGTTGTTGTTTTAATGCATCTACTTGACCTGCACCGCTATTTAGTTGTTGAGATAAATTTTCTTTTTCGCCTTGAACTGTTGATAATTCTTGCTGTAAATTTTCAATACCCGACTGAAACTGGCTGATTTGTTCACTCGCTTGCTTTAAGTTCTCCGTTTTCTCTTCCAGCTGCTGTTTTATGGTTCCATTCTCTTCTTCAAGGGCTGCAATTCTTTGTTTTATTTCTGTGAGTTCATTGTCTTTGTCTGAAAGCGTCTCTGCAAGATTATTAGTCTCTGAGATTTTTTCTTTAAATTTGCTCTTTAGATTTTCTAAACTCGCAGTTTTTTCATCAATTTCTGTTCGAACCGCTACAAGCTCTTCGGCAGTAACTTTAATAGATTTATCTAACTTATCTTTTTCAATATATTCATCTAATTTTTCCCAGAAGCTCATTTTTCCATACCTTTTTTTTGTATATACTTACTTGTTTACAAAGTATTTTAGTTTTAAATATACTTTCCTTTTCTTACTTAAGTTTTTTCCGAGATTTTTTCTAATTTGAAAGAGATATTCAATTATTAGAGATTTGCTATTTCTGTCGGGTTGTTATCTTTTTCTAATCCTTGACGTAAATATTCGTAAATTTTAATCGGCTCATTGGGAAGTTCATCTATTGCTTCAAAATACTTGATCAATTTTGCACGATGGGGTTCGTTCTTAAAAATTTTTGATATAACGCCGTACTTATCGATGATTAAAGGACGAGGTAATCCTTCTTTTTTAGTTATCTTTATTGGCTTTAAAATCATATCTAACACTTTATTTTGGATCCATTCATCGATATCTTCTTTTTCTTTGGAGATATCATATATCTTTTTTCCGGCATAATCGCCCTCCCACTCAGCGGTTACTTGATTATCATTTTTATTAATATACAACCGATATCCACCGGCGAAAGTGACGTCGGCTTCTTCTTTTCCTTTTGTCTGTGTTTCAACTATGTCCTGTTGCTCTTTATATATTTTTTTCCAAGAATCGTCAACCTCGAAAGGTAGCTGTTCGAAATCTATTTTATTTTCAGAAAGTAAGCGGAGAAATAAAACCATTTGATGTCTGCATAGTCCGTACCTCTTGCCTATACGACATGAGCATTCTCCATAAGGTACTCCCTTCTCAATAGCAACGGAAGCAATTTCGTCCCAATTAAATCCTTTAATTTCAATCTCATATCCTTCTTCGTCAACTAATTCTCTTATATCTATGATTCGCTCACGCTTGTCATCTCCTTTTATTAGAGAGATTGTATCGATCAGCAGATCTTTCATATACTCGATAGAATATTTCTTAAGATATTTTTTTATTTCCGATTCAGAAAGGAAAGTTTTAACGAAATTGATTAATCCATCTTTATTCAGCTTAGAATATCCTTTCATTTTCTCTTCTTTGCGATTTTCTTTAACACGTTTTTCGTTATAATCATGTATTATAG
>WJKO01000166.1 GCA_014729055.1 Promethearchaeota archaeon
AGTTGTTTACCGCTTTCATTTTCATTAGTTTCTGCTTTTCGTTTTTGTAATCATTTTGCCTTTTTTCCGCAAGGCTTAATTGCTGCTTTTGTTCAATTAATGAATCTTGTAAAATTAAAATTGCTGTTTCCATCGCTCAGTTATTTTAAAGTTAATACTACGCTCCGTTATAAATAATTTTCTTACCAATAACTATCTAAAATTGGATTTCCTTTATTTAAATTTTGAATTACTCTTACCTGGTTTTTTATATTTATTTTTTTTCTATGCCTATCTAACATTTCACCAATCCTTACAACTTCTAATTCTTCTTCCCTACCATCAGCACTCATGTTAATTGAAAATAATGCACTTACATGACCAAGTTTTCTTTTATCTTCTGAAAAATTACCAATATGAATAGTATCTTGATTATAACTGTTACTATCAACCAAAGAAGCTGTCAATAATAGTGAATTTTTTTCTTGGCTAATACCTCTTAATCCACCCCAAATTTGATTAACAGCATTTCTTGAATCTGTGTTTTGATCAGCTACCATCCAGTCTGCATAATCAACCACAATTAAATTAGGAATAAATCCTTCCATTTCCCATTTATTTAAAACAGATTGCATTTCTTTAATTGTAAGCATATGAGTTGGATAAACAGCCATTTTAAACATATTCTCAGGTATTGTTTTACGAATTTTAGATTTAACTTCCCTTACTGTCAACATGGGAATAGTAATTTCATGTAACCATTGACAACCTTTAAATTTATTACAATTTCTACAAGGAATATAATCTTTATTTTCTTTATAAGCCTCAACTAATTCCGCTTTTGTTTTTGTATTTCTTATGTTATCAGGATCTTCTCCTTCAAATATTCCAAAAGTACAAGCCCTTTTATCTAAATCACAGTCGTTGTTTTGATTATATACACAATCAACTATATTTTCATACTGCTTTCCTGAATTTAATTCCATATTTGTTTTACCAGTTAACATTATTCCCAATCTTATAAAAATTTCATCCTCTGTCATATCTCCTGCTTGAAACCATGCTACAGTTTGCTTTTGTTCTATTGCTAACATAGCAGATTTTAAAAGAATAAAACTCTTTTTACTTTTTTCCCTGGCAAAGAATCCTACAAATCTTCCTTTTACCATTTTATCATTCAATAATTTTCCCAAATCACCAGGATACTCTATAACGAACTCTTGTGATGTTTTAAAGGCTTCTTCTATTTTTTTAAGGGTAACCCTTGCTCCAACATCAATCGTTGAATCCTGAGCTTCTGAGACACCATGAAAGCCATGTATTAAATTATCAGCTTGAGTAAGGTCTCCTTTTTCTAAAAAATCATCTAAATTATCCCTTAAATTTAATAATATTTGTGTATGAAAATATTTTTTAGTTGAATCAACCAAATATTTAACATTTAAATTTTCCTGTTCTGCTACATCTGATAATTGTTGGAGAACATTTTCTATATCTTCTATAACATCTTTCCTGATTTCATTATTTTTTAATTTGTCCTCATAAATTAATTGAATATCCTTTTCCGGTGCTTTTTTATATTTATCATAATATTCCAAACACCACTTACTAATTTCTTTGGCAGATGGTGAATCAATTAATTTAATATTTATTATTGATCTCACCTGTGTTATAAATTCAGTTGAGCTTATCAATCCTATTATAAATGATTGTTCAATATTCATCTTTTAAAATTTGCAATTTTACAATTATTAGAAATTCTGGTTGCAATTCTATCATCAATACTTTCACTAATTTCTTCCGGGGATAAATTGGTTGTGTAGATTGTTGGTTTAATATACTCATACCGGTAATTAATGATTAAATATAAATTAGTTAAATACCAATCACTTGTTTTTTGTGAAGCATTTTCAACCCCCAAATCATCTATTATTAAATAGTGAATATTTTGATATTTATCAATAAGATCATAGCAATCATCTTTATTAATCATTTGTTTTAATTGATAAAATAATTCAGGTAAAGATAAAAAAGCAAATGAATTTGGTTTGAATTTTCCTTCAATGTAATCCAATTTCACTACTTCTAATAAAAGTTGACACGCATATAAAGTCTTTCCTGTTCCTGCTTCAGAGGTAAGTAATAAACTTTTATTGTTTCTAAGTGATTTGATATGTGTGTCTTTTAACTCCATATCAAATTTTTTCAAATCATAATTTACTCGTGGAGTAAAAAATTTAGTTACAATAGAATCATCCCATTTCTTTTCTCTTGCACAATACTCACAGGATGATCGTTTGTATTCTTTACCACATTGTGGACAGATTTGTTTTTTCATAAATGATTTAATTTTATAAGTTTTAGGATAATTTATTATGGAACTTTTTCTTTTTTGTTGTTTAATTATTTCTATCATAATTTTTAAAGTTAAACAATTATTGTTTGTGTTGTGTATGGTCTGTGTTTAATCATTCTCCATTTTTTTAAAACATAATCTTTATTTCCAGAACAATCTCCTTCATGTTTTCCAAATTCTTCATTACCACATACACTTTCTGTAACTAAATCTTTTCCTGAAGCAACTTTATTTTGTTTAATAAGATTATTATCTTTAACATTTCTATAATC
>WJKO01000167.1 GCA_014729055.1 Promethearchaeota archaeon
ACTAAAAGCCTGGAGGTAAATACCAGATATGCGATAATTGAAACAGCCTATTTATGGAATGGAGTATTCCATGGTAATGGTAATTTTGGTATTGTACGACTTGGCCCCGCCATATCAGCAACGGGTAGATTTCCTACATTCTCTTCCAAATCTCAAGGAACAAAATATGCAAACAGCCTTGAAAATAATCGTCACTTATTCAATAGTGAGATAGCTACCGGATTGGGTATTTTAGGAACCGGTGTTAATGGTTTTAAAAAAGTCAAGAAACTTACTAAATCAATAGGGAAACTTGGTAATAAAGCAGGTAAAGCATTAAGGATTGGTGGACCTGTATTTACTATGGCTTCAGTTTATTTCTCGAGAATGGCATATTACAGGGGTGAGATCAGTCATGGAAAATACATTTCTGATATAGCAACAGCATTGTATTCATTTATACCCCATATTGGTACTGCAGCTGCAATTGAATATACAGCAATAGATTTTTTACACCCAAGTGGCATAGAAGGATTTTCAAAGGATTATGCCAGCTATTATTCAAACTATGTAGACAAAATAGGTTATTTCCCCAGATATTAATTCTAATGAAACTATTGAACTATCCATTCGTTGTAATCTATCGATTTTATTTAAAAATTGGAGAAAGAGAAGTTCCGCATTATTTTTCATCAGTATTTATTTCAGCATATCAGGGCTTCTATATTGTCTCAATTTTGGACATTCTGAATGTGAGTAGAAAAGGAAAGGCAGAATATTTAGACTTTTTCTTGTTTGCAATATTATTAGCAATAAACTTTTTTCGATTCCTTTACAAGTCAAAATATAAAAAGATACTTGATAAAACGGATTTGAAGGAAGGGGGATTTAAATCGATAATAGTTATAATTCTAGTTGTGTTAATCTTTTTAACTGGTCTGGGCATTTGGATGTATACCGCATATCTAATCAGAAATAATGCCTTGGGGTAGTGTCAAAAGTATCACATGTAACAGTTGGTTTTGTGGTTTACCAGTATACTTATTGCCTCAATAACCCGCTGATCTATACAGATCCTTCAGGATATATCAGGGTTCCTGCACCCTATCCCGCGGATAGTCCTGATCACAATTGCTCCATAAAGAGCTATGTGGGTTACAAACCCTGGGAAGCAGTATATGCAAGAATGGATGCTACATGGGGACCTCAATCCTGGAGTTATAATTGGGAAACCGGAGAATATGAAAATAGTTGGACAGGAGAAGAAATAAACCCAAAAACAGAGAATTCTGATCCGGTTGAATATTTAGACATGACTAAAAGCCTGGAGGTAAATACCAGATATGCGATAATTGAAACAGCCTATTTATGGAATGGAGTATTCCATGGTAATGGTAATTTTGGTATTGTACGACTTGGCCCCGCCATATCAGCAACGGGTAGATTTCCTACATTTGGAGCAAAGACTGATGCGGATATATTTAAGGGTTTTTTAGATAACTCAAATACAGTTAGATCCCTTTTCAGTGAGGGTGTCTCTTTGGAAGGCGTTTGGAACGTATTAAAAAAGACAAGTGTCTTTCCTGTTGCTTATTCCATCGAAGCAAATGGTTCATCATCTGCTGGTGTTGCATCTTCGGCATCCATAATTGGAGGTGTGATTGCATTAAGAGGAAATGACAAATTCAAAGCTTCAGCCTTTACATCTGGTGGTATTGGAATAGGGTCTCTATCGGTGTCAGCAGAAGCTATTATAATGAGATATTTCTATGCCGGAAATATTAACAATTTCAATTTGTCCAATTTTATAGGATATTCTTTGGATATACATCTTGCAGGTGGCGAGGGTTTTATTGGTAGTGCCATGTTATCCATCATACCAACTAGTATGGACTTTTCTGGTGATTATATTATAGGTTTAGGAGGTGGAATTGGTGGTGGAACTGCCGGAACCTGGCCTGTTTCGGTTGCTGGAACAATACAATATACTGAATTGATTCGTAAATAGAATATTCTATGAAAAAAAAAGAAATCATAGGAATAATTATTATTACTCCAGTTTTTATAGCATTGTTTTTGTTTATACATAAGAAACATTTAGAATCTCTATTTCAGGAATATCCTGTTTTTAATACCGATATGTATTTTGAATCCAGAATAGCAGATATACACATCGAGAAAGGTGTTTGCTACATAACAACGTCAAATGGTATAAAATTCAGACTAAATGATGTTAGGAATTATGAAGATAACAAGTTTATAATGATAGAAGAATTCAGTGTAGGGGATTCCATTGTTAAGCAGGCAGGTTCTGATACAATCTATGTAATGAAAGATAATGGACGATTTTATTACATACAAGGGCCATAGTTACACCTTGTGCCTTAATAACCCGCTGATTTTAACCGATCCCTCAGGTTCTGAATAGGATTCTTTACCATTTGTAGATGTGAAAGCTTCCCTTAGTTAGCTAAATTCAAATGGAAATATTTTTATAATGTAATAGTCTTTTTTGCTAGAAAATTCAATCAGTCCAGTTTATTGGGGGTCGGCACAAATCCTCTCGGAGCTTTTTTATCTGTAGATGTCTTTTTTGTCCCCGATATCCAGGACCAAGATGATAAGTTGGTCATCCTGAATCTCATAGATCAAGTATTTATTAAAAATGACTAGCCATGACGAATATGATTATAGGGTTATTCCTTTCATTATTTCTAAGCAGCTGTCTAACCTTGGTGGATATATATGATTCCCGGTTAACGATAAATAACAATACGGAATCAGCCATTTATGTTTCAAGTGCTGATATGTATACTGATTCCAAGTATTTAACTACTGATTCTTCAATTATATTCGACAGGGACTCGAATTATGTATATATAAATTATAATATAGGAAATTCACCTGAAGAGTATAAAATTGGGGCTAGAGAATCAAAGCCTTATACAGTGACACAAGGTACTTGGGAGCTCTTAGAGAAAAGAGGAGATACTATACCCTTTTATTTTTTTGATGCAGAAGTTATTGAAAGTTTACCTTGGGACTCGATCAAGAACAATTATCTAATTCTTGATCGATATGATCTCACGTTTTCTGAATTAGATAGTGCTTCATGGATAATTACTTTTCCAAAAGATTAATTATTTGTATTAAGTCAGAATCCTCCCGGAGGCTTTTTATCTGTAAATATCTTTTCTGTCCCCGATATCCAGGACAAGGATGATGAGTTGGTCATCCTGAATCTCATAGATCACACGGTAGTTCCCCTGTCGGATACGCCACCCGGGACGACCTTTGAGTTTTTTAGATCCTGATGGTCTGGGGTTGTTGGCAAGGGCTAGAATAGCCGCCTTTACTTTTTCGTAGTCACTGGCCGGAATCCTGGCCAGTTGTTTTTGAGCCTTGCGGCGTACGGAGATTTTATAGGTCATTACGCTTTTTCTCAATCTCGCTTATAGCCTGGTCAAAAGGAATGATCTCATCTTCCTCGGCTTTGGCAGCATCGTAAGCACGTATATCATCTATATCCTCCAATTGATCCAGTAGCTTATTATACTGGTCAATGGGTATCAGAACAGCAATTCTGTTACCCTGTTTATCTTCTATAAATTGTTGCCTAATCGCTCCCATA
>WJKO01000168.1 GCA_014729055.1 Promethearchaeota archaeon
ATTTGAGCAAATCACAATAGAACGATTCCAAATTCTAAGGCAATTGGCAAAGAAATACGAATTTCGAGTTGGATTTGAACCATTGGGTTTCCCAAATTGCTCTGTCCGAAAAGTTAATAAAAGTTTAGATATAATAAAAGAAAGTGAGAAGGATGGATTACCCCCTAGCGGACTTATAATCGATACATTTCATTTCTTTCTGGCCGAGCATACATCAAAAGACTTGTTGAATATACCAGAGGATCGTCTGTGGTTGGTTCATGTTAATGATTCGGTCGAAAAGCCCTTGAACGTGTTGCAAGATTCGGATAGAGTATGGCTTGGAGAGGGTTTCTTTCAATTAGATGACTTTTTTAAAAATCTTAAATCAACGGGATATGATGATTACATATCAATCGAGTTATTCAATGAGGATTACTGGAAGTTATCTCCACAAGAGGTTGCAGAAACAGCACTAAACTCTATCAAAAAATATTTTTAAGCACATAAACATAACCTTAAAACTAACATAATCTTAAATGATTTCCTATGGAACACATATCTAAAGTTACCAATAATCTTTTAAAGATAGTAGAACTGGGTGATAAGAGCCTTGACTGGGATGCTATTAATCAGAGAATTAAGGAAATGTGCGAAATTCTCGATATATCGGATGCATTAAAACTTATTTTAACATCAACGGGCTCCGTAACCAAAGCTCTTGAAGTTCTTTCAGGTAATAATGTGATGATAAAAACAATCTTTCAAAAGATTGCTCCAATTGCCAGTGAACATCAAAGATTAATTAATGCTTTAAATTTAAAGCCTAAAGATAAACTAAATTTTCGAGAAGTATGGCTTACGGATAATAATCGAAATTATGTATTTGCATTGAGTTTAACTCCGATTAAACGATTAGATCCGCTGTTTGAAGAAGATCTTATAAAAGCAGATGTTCCGATTGGACGTTTATTGGATAAGTACAATCTTGAATGCAGACGAGAGATTTTTACAATCTCTTCAATGCAGTATAAACACTTAATGAAGATTGGTATTGATTGGAATGATCATTTAAAGCAAGATCAAGCCGTTCCATATAGAGTCTACAACATAATCAAGCAGAATCAAGTCATAATGGTTATTTTAGAGTTTTTTCATCCAAATATCTAAAAAAAGGAATGGCGCACAAGACCGGATTCGAACCGGTGAGCATTTACATGCACCAGCTGATTGGTCAGCGATTAGAAATCCTGTATCTCCAAGCTGGCGTCTTACCAAGCTAGGCTACTTGTGCATTATATAATTAAAAAAGTATTATTGTTTGATTTTTATTTTCTTTGGTAGTTATAGTCGGTTCATGTAAGTTTGAATCTGTTATAATTGCAGTTTTGGAACTATTTTCTTTTCAAACTCATCAGTCAATTTCGCTTTTTTTATTGCGCTCTCAATGCTCTTTAAAGAATCGCCTTTTTTAATGTCGATCTTGTCTTTCGTAGGTACAAGATGGTTAAAATTGCATCTTCTTCGCCTTACATTAGGACCATCGATTAACGCATAATTATTGTCTATTACTTCAACAATTACGCAACGCTGACCAGCTTCTCTACCCATAGTTTTAACGCATACGTTTCCTATATCAAAAACACCCATATTTTGTCACCAATTTTATCTTACCCTATTTTTACTTGATTCTGTATCTATATCCTCAAGTTAAATAGAGGTGTTATGTGAATCAATTTTCGATTAAATATTAATTTTTTTGAATATACTTTAAAAACAAGGAATTAAATTTGAAATAGAGTCTACAAAGTAAGGTGCTCAAATGCAGTTTAAACGTGATATCCAGAATGAGGAAAGTCTAATCAAGGGTCTTCCTATAAATAAAGTTGGAATCAAAAATGTGTTAAGAAAGATTGAAATTTCTAAGGGGCAATTCCAATACTCCATTAACGTAAAAATAAGTGCATATATTACACTCCCTGGCACTCAACGTGGGATCCATATGAGTCGGACTGCCGAATCTATTGAAGAAGTTATTAATAGTGCCATTTATAGACCCGCGAGAAACGTAGAAGAATTCTGTATAAGGATTGTTGACGCGTTATTTAGAGACCACGACTATACTGACCACGCGGAAGTAGAAATGAATGGTACTATTTTTATCATCCGAAAACCTAACGAACGTGATCAGATCCAGAAAGCACATGAAATCTATTCTAAAGTTATTGGTGATAGAGATGATAAGGGAGATATAACGAGGAAAGTATATGTCGGGGTTTCAGCACTAGGTATTACTGCGTGTCCTTGTGCGCAAGAAATGTCAAGAGAATACGCCAAACAGATAATCTCCTCTCGAGACTTCAATATTGATGAAGAGAAAATAGACGAGATTATCAATTTAATCCCAATAGCCTCACATAATCAGCGAGCTAAAGGTAAGATTATTGTTGGAAATGGAAATGGTGAAAAAGAACTGGTAGATGTTCTAGATCTTATTGATTTAATTGAATCTTCCATGAGTGCTCGAATCCAGTCCATTTTAAAAAGACCAGAAGAATCAGAATTAGTTCGTGTAGCCCATTTGAATCCTATGTTTGTAGAAGATGTCGTGCGAAACATGGCGAAAAAATTAGCGAGTAAGAAGTTTGAGGAGATACCAGATCATCATACTATCGAAGCGTGTGCTGAAACGGAAGAAAGCATCCATCATCACAACGCTTACGCGGAGATCAATACAACGTTTAAGAGGTTACGAGAAACCTTCAACCAAGGATATAAAAAATGAAGCACTTAATTCAAGCATTAGAAGGAGACTTTATTGAGACAAAAGAGAGCTTAATTTTCGACGTTAAGGGTATTAAACATCCCAAAAACCATGTTATTGCATATTTACGATATTTTCCATTAAAATTATTCATAAAAAAAACTAGCGAATTTGTCAATAAAAGTTTAAATTCCATTTCGTCTTCTGTAAATTCGCAATACAAAATTTGGAAGAATACCAACGATAAAATCCACCACTTGGTTTCAAGTCCTGTTTTTACTTTAAATGAAGAAACTAAAAAACAGTTAATTTCTTTATTTCGACAAGGATTTAATTTCACGATTGATGATATTCGTGAAAGAAAACCCTCAAATGAGATTTATTGTAAAGTCTATGATGTGCGAAGTCGCTTTGATATATTGTCTATGAGCTTCCCAGAATACATCTATTGCCCTAAAAATTATGATTTTCCTTTACAAGCAGTTCCTTGCAATAGAATAAAGGAGATTCATAAACCAGAACATTATCTCAAAACCTTATTAGAGAAGAATATCCAGAAATCCGAGCACGATAGTCGAGAGTCCTTTATTAAAACACTAAAATCGTTAATTCAAATGTTTATTGATTATACAGGAATTGAAAGAGATCATATAGGGCTATCTGGGTCTTATATGGTTCAGTTGGAGGGTTTCTCTTCTGACTTTGACTTGATTGTCTATACGCGACAGGACTCGTTAAAACTATATGAATGGCTCTCTTATTCGCTTGAATGTATTGATAAATTGAATAGAGACGTAGAACCATTGCAGATAGAGAAATATTCTGGAGAAAAATTAAAGAAACATTATGAATTTCGGACTAAGGGATTCAATATCCCATTTGATCAATTTAAAAAATATGAATTACGGAAGAAACATCAGTTTTTAGTTAATCAGATTGATACGTTCATTCGATTCTTGAAATCTAACAGAGAAAGTTTGCCAGAAACAATGGAATTCGAACGCGAAGAAATCTTTAGTTTAGGTAGAATTAAGCTCACCGGATTAATAACAGATGATTCCGACGCAATATACACCCCCGCACATTATAAAGTCCAGATTCAAAATATCCTCACTATGGATTTGGAAATGGATAAGATTGATGAATTATCGTCTTCAGAATTTCAAGAATTAATTCCTCAAAAAAACAAGAGTATAATCGTTACAACCTTGCGCGGGAGATTTATAGAACAAGCGTTTAAGTGTGAGAACGTTCTGATTGCTGGAAAGCTTGAATTGATAAAAAAGGTTAGCTTAAGTGACGAAAAAAAAAATTCTCGTTATCA
>WJKO01000169.1 GCA_014729055.1 Promethearchaeota archaeon
ACCGACCTGGTATGTTGGAATTGCAAAACCTGATGGAACGCATGATATTTATGATGGAGATATTGTAACTTGTAGCCCAGAAGGTGAGAAGAAACATTATCCAAATGATAAATATCTTGATGTATTAGCAGAAAGAATTCTCAGCCATAATTATGGTACACACACATTCATAAAGGAAGCTGGATATCCAGATGGGATTTACCGAGCTAATACTTTAGCAATGACGAATGTCTGTGAGAAGATGGCAACACCACTTGCTGATGCAGCCCTAAAAGAAATGGAAGAAAAAGTAGGTTCAAAAGTAATCCATAACGTATTTGCGTATCATTGGGCTCGGATAATTGAAACAGTTGAATCGATTGAACTAATTAAACAATTATTAGAAGATCCCGATATTGTCTCTACGGACATTAAAACAATGGATGTAGAACCAAAGGCAGGTAGAGGTGTTGGAATTACAGAAGCCCCAAGAGGAATTCTCATTTATGAGTTAAACTCTGATGATAAAGGAATCTGTACGTCAGCAAATCTAATGGTTGCAACAAATCACAATTTAGCAGGTATTGATAAGACCGTTACCGCTGTCGCTAAACAAGTGATTGAAGATAATGCACTAGATGCCGTAGGACCTCAATTACCAAAAATCGAAGATGGAAAAACCTTATTGGGTTAAAATAAAAAAGCCGCTTTTTAGGCAATAAATAATTAACACTTCAAATATCAACCGACAAAGGAGCTATACTAAAATGGTAGAAGTTAATGAAGGTGTATTAAACCTCTTGGAAATGGTCATCCGTTGCTTTGATTGCTGACTTTCGTGTGCAGCACATCTCACCGTAGTGGATGAAGATGGAAAAGAGATTTATAAAAGACCTATGAAAATCGGAGCCGGCTGATCTTTCTGGTGTAAACCTTAGGAACCAGAAAGGGACAACCCCGCAAGGGTTTTCCGATTCTTCATGTCTTTATTTTTTCTAATATTTATACTAATCAATTATTTCAACTTTATTCTGCACCATGATTAAAATAGTTGTTTAATTGTTGATAAAATGCACTTTTTCACTTTTTTCTGGGCTTTAGAGAATTAAGTTTTAAAAGATTAGGTTGTTATTTTTTTCATAATAATCAATATCTATTTATTATAAATTCATTATTATTGTTGGATTTGAATACAATGAGCAAGCTTATTATCAAGAATGGGACTGTTTATGATCCATTAAATAAAATTAATGGTGAGAAGAAAGATATTTTCATCGAAAACGGAAAAGTTGTGGAAGAATTTTCTGAAAAAGATGCTAAAATCATTGATGCACATGATAAAGTAGTAATGCCTGGGGGTGTTGATATTCACACACATATTTCTGGGGCTAAAGTAAATAAAGGTAGATTATTTAGACCAGAAGATCATCTTAAAGATCTCGTCTATAAAACCAAAGTAACGCGGTCAGGCACTGGATATTCAGTTCCAACTACGTTTGCGACAGGGTATAGATATGCAAAAATGGGTTATACTACTTTAGTTGATCCCGCTATGGCGCCGTTAAAAGCCAAACACACACATGAAGAATTCGCAGATACGCCAATTGTTGATAAAATGGCATATCCGCTGTTCGGAAATAACTGGTTTGTTATGGAATATATTAAAAACGGTGAATTTGAGAAGTTAAAGGCATATATTGCATGGTTATTGAAAATAACAAAAGGTTATGCAATTAAGATTGTGAATCCTGGTGGAGTAGAATCATGGGGATGGGGTAAAAACTGTGAAAGTTTGGACGAGAAAGTGATGTACTTTGAAGTTACACCCGCACAGATATTAGAAAATCTATCAAGAGCAAATGAAGAATTAGGGTTACCTCATACAATTCACGTACACGCTAATAATCTGGGGCATCCAGGCAATTCTGCATTTACACTAAAAACTTTTGACCTAATGAAGAAAGTAAATCCCACACCCTCCAGAGATAGTGTGTTACATCTGACGCATTGTCAATTTAATGCATATGGGGGATCAAATTGGAAAAACTTTTGCTCAGGAGCTCCCGATATAGCGGATTACTTGAATAATAATAAACATATTACTATTGATATTGGACAAGTTATTTTTACAAATACAACTACCATGACTGCTGATGGTCCTTGGGAGTTTCAGCTTCACGGTATTGGTGGATTTTTACCTTGGGGTGTAAAGCCCGGAGTAAAGTGGATCAATGGACAAGTTGAGGGTGAATGTGGTTCTGGTTTAACACCTTATATATTCAACCCAAAAAATGCGACCAATTCAATACAATTCACGATCGGTTTAGAACTAATGTTATTATGTAAAGATCCACAACAAGTATTCTTGACGACAGATCATCCAAATGGTGGTCCTTTCATTTACTATCCTACAATAATAAAGTGGTTGATGAATAAGAAATCAAGAGATGAGAAATTGAAGAGCATCAATAAAGCAGCCCTTTCAAAAAGTGGGCTTATAGATATAGATCGAGAATACACGTTAGAAGAAATAGCATGGGTAACTCGAGCAGGGACAGCACAGTGCTTAGGTATTGGTCACAAAGGGCACTTAGGTGTAGGTGCTGACGGAGATGTATCTGTATACGATGTAATGCCAGGTGAAAAAGATGGAGAGAAGATCGAAAAAGCATTCTCCGATGCTGCATATACGGTTAAAGGTGGTCAAGTAGTTACGAGAGATGGTGACATTATTAAAGATGTCGTAGGAACAACCATGTATAGCGATGTGACAGATAATGTTAAACCGGATCTGATGGATTCTGTGCTAGATGATATCAAAAGCGTTTGGCAAAACAGATATTCGATTAATTTTGATAATTATAAGGTGCAAGAAATTTATTGCGAAAAACCTATGGTAATTCGCGGAAAATAAAATACATTAGAAGATTTTGGTGAGAAAAAAGAATGGAATATATTAAAAGAAAGAAGATTGCTGAAACTTCAGAGAAAATATCAGACGAAGTGGTAAAATCAGGATTAGAGCGAATTAGAGCTTGTTATCAATGCGGAACTTGTACTGGAGGATGTCCTAGTGGAAGAAGGACGGCACTAAGAACTCGGGCTATAATTCGGAAAGCATTATTGGGTGTAGACGAGGTACTATCCGATCCAGATATATGGCTCTGTTCTACTTGTTATACATGTTATGAACGATGTCCAAGGAATGTGCCTGTTACTGATATAATAATAATGTTACGAAATTTAGCTACTCAAAAAGGATTTATTCGTCCATCTCATAAAGGTTTAACGCATATGTTGATTGATACAGGTCATGGAGTTCCTATTCCAGAAGGCGAGGGTGGAGAGAAATGGAGGAAATTACGTGAATCTTATGATTTACCCTCATTACCACCAACAGTTCATAGTGAACCTGGTGCACTGGAAGAGATTCAGACTTTATGCGAATCAACAGAATTTGGAATCCTTGTTGAATATCCTGGGGCAAAAGAAAAAAA
>WJKO01000170.1 GCA_014729055.1 Promethearchaeota archaeon
CTTCTCTATCATCACAATTATTGGGATACTGAACATCTTTCGGACTAAAAGCGTTTGAAAAATTCATAATTCTTGTTAGAATCCTTAAATTTTTCTTGCTGCAACCAAGTAAGACTTCTGGATTGGTCTCGTTTGCCAAATCTTTTAATATTCTTTTGTCCTCGATAATTTTGTATGTTATACTATTCTTGAATAGATTTATTTCCCTGAATTTTAAGGCTCCGACTTTTAAAGCTACTGACCCTAATCCCAATGGTTTTCCCATACCGAGTTTAAACCCAATAACTTCATTTTTGTTTTTTTCAAATGGAAACGTAATTAAGTACAATAATCTCTTGAGATCAGACAAGGAAATATCATTAAAATATATTCTAAATTGAAATTTTATTTTAGGTTTTAAACACCGAACACCAATATTCCGGTCTGTAATCTCATTTGTTTCTTTTAATGGTTTTTCTATTTTTTGGTGCCAATAGACTTTTCTACCCCTAATCTTTGGATCATAATTATCGCAAGCTATTAAATCATGATAATTCCATTTTGCGGCAAAATCATAATTCCAGATGTCAGGTTGGGTGTCCATATTATAATCAATATAAAATTCTGCGGCGTTCGGCTTGGGTGAAGCTAACTCTGGTAAAATAACAGGTCTGTGAAATATATTTTTACCAGTAGATTCGGAACAATATAATATAGCATCACTGACCCGAATCAGACTTTTTTTAGATTCTTTTAATTCGTTTGAAATGAAACCAAATAATTCGCAGGCATAACATAAATCATTGATTCTTGAACACGCAATATAATTATTTATTAGAGAAGAAGGATCCTTCTTAAACATCCAACGACCTATTTGACTAGGAAAACAGTAGAAATATTTTTGCTCTTGACCATCAGTATCTGTATAACTAATAATTGACAGGTAAGCAAGATAGGAATCATTTTCATTTGATAGGTTTAAGTAATTTCTATAAATCCTATTGTGTTCCTCATTATTATTAATCTCCTCAATAGATAATTGTACATTTTTAACTAAACTTGTTTTTATCCTACTAATTTCTTGTTGTGTTAAGCTATGAATTCTATAAAAAATTTCTTGATTTATTTTTTTAGTAGGTTTTTGTATTGGTATAAAAACGCTATCAAAGTGTTTCAAATTCCTTCCTTTATTATTTTTTATTGACCCCGTAAAGTGGAGCCACCCTTTTAAACAATCCTCTTTAAATCTCTCCAACGGTGCAACGATTTTGAATAACGTAATTTTCCTATCTTTGATTATCTTTGTTTTATCCCCTGTGTGTTTAATGGGAATCTCTCGTCCTTCATCTTCAATTTTATATTGATGTTTTTTATTATTGATTCCAGATCTTTCACATAGTTGAATCTTCCATTTTTTTTTCTGTTTATAGAGTCGAATTGGAATTTCATGAGGAAAAGGATAGCTTTTACTTAGTATCTTATCATCAAGATTTCTTAAGCAAGAATTTGTTAGAATTTCAAAGTAAGATCTTAACATTCCTCGGATTTCAGATCCTGGAATTATTGGATTGATTGGTGGATCTGGATTTATTTTCTCTTCTAGATCTTGATACGAAAAAAAATCATAACTTTTCATTTCTTTCGGTATTTCTTGTGGTTGATTAGAAAATTTATCGAAGGTTTTGTCGTTAGTAGTATTAGGTATAAATAAAGGAGTTAATGTCTCTAATTCACATTCAATCCATCCTGTTTTATGATTTCGTTGCTTATTAACACTTTGATTATACTTTGATCTTGTACATTTTTCTTCAAGTGGAACAAAAGTATATGGATTTATAAATTTCTCATTTTCACATTCTTTATATTTCCCCACTATAACACATCTCCATTGTCCTTTTTAATTTCTAATAATCTTGCGTCGGTAAAATAAGGAATCCCGTTTTTACCTCTATCCAAATAATTCCGAACCGTATATAATAATTTTAAATTTGGTTCTTGCTGAAAATTTGATAATTGGATCTTAAAGCCGCGATTTTGCTCCCATAAAATATATTTATTATTCTCTATTCTTGTATTTCCCCATATATAATAATCTATATCAAAAAAATACTGCATATCACCATTCAAGAAGCTCTCTTCAAGCTCTATTTTATTAGTGTTTCCGGTTTCAATAATTTGAATATCATTGATTGAAGGTGGTCTTGGATCCGAAATATATCGACCTTTAAAAGAATTATTATCTGGTTTCCATAGGTAAATTTCACCCGTCCTATTGAATATGCGCAATTCATTAAATAACTCACACAATTCATCTAACCAATTATCTATTGATATCAAGCTATCATTTATTTGAATTTTTCCATTCTTCATCTTTGAAATGGAAGTATAATCTGAACACCAACAAATAATATAGGCAATATCTCCGAGCTTGGGGATTCTCCCTTTAACAAAATCTATAACTTCTTCAGATGATAACATTTTTTTGATTTTTTGATTTTTTTTGTCTTTATATCGTTTTAAACGTAAAGATTCCATTATAATTCAATTCCTCTCTCTTTTCAAAAAGTATTTTTATTTAATTCGTTAGCTAAATTTTTAATATAGGGTGTTAATTCACTCCAATTTGTTCCATCCTCCAAAGGCATGTTGTAGAAGTCTTCAATTTTTATTTCTTTTCTTTTCTGACGATTCTCTAAGTCCCAAAAACTAATAATAAGATTTTTCCCCTTTAGTATCCCTCGTCCGATACTATTCGCACCTCCTATAGGTTGTATACCGTTAGTTAAATCCATTAAACCTAAAATGATAAGTCCGATTTCATAATCCTCTACTGTACTAAGAAAGCTAATCTCTAATTTAACTCGACCTTCAAATGATGGTTTTTCAGTAAATAAAGCTCCGTCTATTGTTCCTGATGTAAATCTGTCTATTTTATTTCTCGTATATTCAAGCATTTTATTATTACTAAATATAATGCTTTCATTTATCGAAATCCTTGACTTATAAGTTCGGGCACCATCGTTATAACCGAATATCTTTTTGACTTTATTATAAATATAATCTTTTTTACCAATCTCATCACCTATATTTTCTATTGATGCCTTTAAAGCTCCCGACCATGAGGTACCAGAAATAATTGCTCTACTCTCTTCAATTCCTTGCTCATTATATTTATATGATAAATGCTGATAGTCTTCTTCATTAGGATTTGGATTCAATGAACGAATGAGAATAGAATAAGGTACTATAAATTCAGCTTCTATCATAATGTCCCTTTTTTTCTTTAACGGTATAACATTATGATGTAATTTTTCCACTTTAATTCTATACTTGGAGTCATTATTTGTGTCCCATTGGAAATTTATCATCTTTTCTATTGTATTTGTAACATCTGAATCTTCCTTATTATCATAAACACGAAAGCGATGAATTTTGAGATCTTCAAGAGATACTTTACCAAAACCTCTCGTAGTTTTCGATCCCACTCTAATTTTATTATTTTGAAAACCTTCTAAAATCAGAAAAATAAAATCCTCAATATATTTGATATGAATATTTTCATTATTAGTTACAGTATTCTGATTATTTTCCAAAAAGAGAGATAAATGATTGATAATATCTCTGATGGTAATTTCGATACGTAGTTTAAATGTGCATGGTGGTTCAAGGATTTCATAATCAAATTTAGAATTGTCTACTGCTATACCCGTTTCATTATCAATTTTAACATTGTCTCTAATTGTAATATGATTTGTGATATTTTGTGTTTCTTTTATAATAGGGAATGCATCATAAAACACAGCCATACTTTTTGTTGAAATCTCTTGATCTTCACTATTTTTCATATTACCCAATTTAGATAGCTTAATTGAATCAAAGCCAAAAAACAAATTTAAAATGTTCTTTGTATTCTCATTTTCATCAATAATGTTTGATACATAATGCCTTAAGATGCCTGCAATTGTTGTGCCCGGTATAAATGGTATATTATCCCAATCTCTTATTAAATCATCATCGGAATTATTTTCTTCGCCATTCCCGATTTTTATAGGTGTTATAGTTTTGATTAATCCTTCAATATAGTATTTTCCAATGATTTTGTTATACTTGTAATCCGAAAATATATTATTTTTCATGTTTTTCACTCTCTTATCTTCTATTCTTTATTCTGCGAATCAAATTCTGTAAATATTTTATACAGTAGTCAATATAGAGATTATAAATATCATTCTTGTCAAATAAATTGGGAAGATCCCTTTGCGGCCAAGATTTCAATTCTTTTGTAATCTTATCATCTCGAAATGTATCCAGATTGATTCTTTCAACCTTCGTATCGTTCTTATTTGGCTTATGGATTTGAATATATAGATATTTGTGTATTTTTAGAAAATTCTTCCTTGACTTTGTTCTTAAAATATGTTCTAAATCATGTTTTAAATCTTCTTGTTTTAGACTTCTAGAATTTGTATAAAGTATTATTAGACGTTGTAGGAAAGATGGAGTTAAATCTAATTTATTTTTTTTTGTATCTTGTGTATCTTGGACTGCCTTTGTGTTTATTTTTATCTTAATCTCTCTTTCTTTTGCATATTTTACTAATGAGTAGATACTACTCTCTTCGGAAAAATTGTCTAAGATTTCTTTAATACCACTTTCATTGTATTCATTTGATTCTTTCTTCTCATAGTGGTTTATA
>WJKO01000171.1 GCA_014729055.1 Promethearchaeota archaeon
GGGATATTTTGTTTGGTTATGGGGAATTTGCAGAAAACAACCACAAATTAGTTCCCTCAGGATTTGTAGAAGAATGGTGGGTCTTAGATTTAGAACGTGCGTTAAAAGATAAGAAAATAAAAATTCAAGATACTTCAATAAAAAATATTGAAGATTTGCCCAATATAAGTATGGAATTCATTAGAAAAATGTTAGAAAATCCTTTTAAGGTCATTCCGACTGGGCGACAAGCGTTGAATATTTCAGAATACTTTAATATTCCTCTACATCCCGCTTATCTACACCATTTCGGTAATGCAAATGGTTATGATTTACTTAATTTTCGGCAAAAAATTAAAGATTATTATTTTAAAAACAAATTAGAATTCTCAAAAATTCCTTTACTCCGAATACCCGATGATGATACTTGCAGAAGTTTCCTATATAATGTATTCTGTCCTCATAAAAAGAAAGAAGGATATTTAGAGCTCGACGAATACATAACTCCAGTTTATATTAAAATATTTTGTTTGGACAAAAACCTACCGGCTAATGAACTCAAACAAATCGAAAAGATGGGTCAAAATAAGGTTGCTTTAGAGTTATTTCCAAAGCTTACGAAGATAATTGTGAGGGATAAAGCTCCTTATTATATGGGAACTCGAATGGGGAGACCTGAAAAGGCAAAAGAGCGGCAAATGAAGCCTCCAGTGCATGCATTAATACCTTTGGGTCATGATTCAGGTAATAATAGAATATTACAATCCGCACTTGCAAGTTCGGGTGTTGAAGTAGATGTTGTTGTGCGTCAATGTCCCAAATGTGGGATTATAACGCATGAAAATTTTTGCTACAAATGTGATACACCAACTGATATGAGGCGTTATTGTGATAATTGCAATACGGCATCCGCATTGAATGAGTTGACGTGCCCAAAATGTGGAAGACCAACGCAGTCTTATGCTAAAAGGTTAGTTGATAGCACAGAAACTTTTAATAGATTTCTTGAAGTTATCCAAACAAGAAACATACCAAACGTCAAGGGAGTTAAAGGACTTTCTTCCGAATTTAAGATGCCTGAACCCGTAGAAAAAGGAATTCTCAGAGCTAAAAATGATGTTTGGGTGTTTAAAGACGGAACAATTAGATTTGACGCAATTGACATACCCATGACTCATTTTACGCCACACGAGATCGGCATCTCTGTTAAGAAGATAAAAGAATTAGGTTATTCACACGATTATAACGGAAAACCTTTGACCAATCCCAATCAAATATGTGAGTTGCGTGTGCAAGACTTTATTGCAACGGAGCATTGTGGAGACTATTTTGTAAGAGTCGCTAACTTTATTGATGATGAACTGGAATACGTTTACAATATAGACAGATTTTATAATTGCACAGAAAAGGAAGATCTGATCGGTCACTATTTTGCGGGATTAGCACCCCATACTTCGGCAGCAATCGTTGGTAGATTGATAGGGTTTACTCCTGTAACGGCAGGATATGGACATCCATTTTGGCATGCTGCAAAAAGACGCAACTGCGATGGAGATGAAGATGGTCTCATGCTCTTGCTGGATTTGTTGATTAATTTTTCTCGGTTTTATCTTCCCGCAAAAATCGGAGGAAAGATGGACGCGCCTTTAGTATTATCTGTAACTCTCAATCCAAACGAGATCGATAGCGAAGCGTTCAATATTGACACATTATCCCGATATGAATTAGATTTCTATGAGAAAACATGGCAATATATCAAGCCAGACAAGATACAGAAAAAAATGGGACTGGTTGAAGCAAGGCTTGGTACAACAGAACAATATGAAGGAATAAAATTTACCCATCCAACAAAAAACATAAATTACGGACCGAAACTTTCTTCATATAAAACAATGGAAACAATGAATGAGAAAATTGACTCTCAATTGGGATTGGCAGTGAAATTAGAACCAGTAGATGCAGCAGATGTTGTGCGCAAGATTTTACAAAGTCATTTTACACGTGATATTGTGGGTAATTTACGATCGTTCTCTGGACAAACGTTTAGATGTCCTAGCTGTGAGACGAAGTATAGAAGAATGCCCTTATCTGGTGTTTGCAATAATTGCGGAGGTGATCTGATATTAACGGTGACAAAAGGAGGAATTGTGAAATATTTGGATAAGTCTTTAAAACTCATAAAAGAATTTGATTTAAGCGATTATACGTCTCAAAAGATCGAGCTAATTAATGAATACGTCCAATCATTAACAGATAACCCTAAAGTAAAACAAATCAAACTATCGAATTGGTTTCAATAATTACCTCATCGAAATCAATACTCACACTCATCGAAATCGGCGCAATAATCATCAAATTCATCTATAAAATCTTGGACATAGTCCATTACATAATCCTCACGAGATCTGGAGGACGGTTCGAATTCTTGTTTGATATTTCCCCTAATATTCTCTATGTTAAATCCGATAACCTTTGATTTCAACACTTTAAATCCATAATCTGTTATACGATAAATCTTCTTAGTCTTTTTCGACTTAGATGATCGTGAAGTAATGCGCTCGCAAATTTCATCTTCTTCATAGATATTAAAAATTTCTCGCACAATTTTATGAATTATTGCATATTTTGTTTTTTTCTTGTTTAACTTATTAAGGACGACTTTTGCTATCTGAGTCGTCGGGAAAACATTTGAACGAAACTTGTTGTGTGTATCAATTACGTAATTAGCAATAATCCATTCAAATCCTTCACTTTTTTCCAGTAACTTTCTTATGCCCTTTTCGTAAGACGAAAGATTCTGCTTTTTTTTATCCAATTTGTATCCTCCATTCAAAAAAAATAAGCTGAGTATATTGACTCTGAAATCTATCTATAATTCTAGATTTACAAGGAGTATATATATTTTAAGAATAACAAATATTTTGAAATTTAATAAAATCAAAACAAAATATAAAATTGCACTAAACCAAAAATAAAATAAAGAGTTACGTAAATTGTAGATTATGTTAAACAGCTTTCTCTAAAAGCTGATGTGATTTTTTTTATTGAAAATATATAATCTATAGGTTGATTGGTTGATATGGTTGATACGAAAAGACTGAAAGCACTCTTGGATTGGTACGCTGCAGTTTGTGATGATATTGTGGCAATAGTCATCGCAGATCGACATGGCTTATTAATGGCGAGTAAAATTAAAGATAGTAGTATTGATGATTCCACTGTGGGGGGGTTAAGCGCAATGGTCGAGCCAGTTCTTAAACGAATATCGACTGAGTTTCAGTCAACCGGCTTCGGTGCGAGTGTAATCGATGTAGATGACTACCGGTTAATGTTTATAGAAGCAGGTCCACACGCGTTATTGATTACAATAACCGATCTACTAGCTTCAATCGATGATGTCTTTCCTTATGCATACATTGCATCAGAAAAAGCAGCAAGAATTTTCGATGGAAGACCAACTTCACCAGTAATTCCAAAAATTCCAAAGCGAGGATGCATTGATCTCGGACAATCAAAAGAAGATATCAAACAACTTGAAGCACAAGGGATATATGCTTATAAAATAATATTAGGAGGAGACGGTGAAGTTGGAAAAACCAGCCTAATTCAAACATTTATTCAAGGGCAATTCCAATCGGATTACAAAGCAACGATCGGCACAAGTATAATGAAAAAAGAGTGCGAATTTGAGAATTTAGAGGCAACTGTGCGGTTCGTTATTTGGGATCTCGCTGGTCAAAAACAGTTTACACGCGTTCGACAGCAATATCTACTCGATGCGAAAGGGGGTTTTTTAGTTTTTGATGTCACGAGAAAAGAGACATTTGAAAACATTAAAAGATGGCACAAGGAGACCCTTAAAGGGGCTGGGGAAAACGTTGTACTAATGTTAATTGGAAACAAAATTGATCTTGTTGATAAAAGGCAAGTAACTAAGGAAGAGGGAGAAGCTCTAGCTAAGGATTTAGATGTCCCTTATTTTGAAACGTCTGCTTTAAATAAAGATATAGTAGAAGAAGGTTTTAATCTTCTGGCTTTTCAGCTAATCCAAGACAAGATCAGTGTTAAAAAGAAAGAATAAGGCTATCTTTATCTCATCAAACTATGATCAATCTGTTTCACCAGGAAATTCACTAAACGGATGCAATTTTGTGTATTTATCTTTTAAAATATTTAACGCATCTATTGCTAGTTCTTTCGGGATTTTCTCATTTCTACGCTGCTCTAATATCTTATTTATCATATATTCCGGAAACAATTCGACAAGCTCAATATCTGTTAAAAGTATCACATATACTTGGGGTTTATTTCCCCCAAGCTTTTTGGGATTTTGTTCCAAAATTACGAAATTCCTCTCCGAAAGATATGCAATTACTTCTTTATAAGATTTTAGGTCCGAGAAATACTTTAAAAGAGACTTTGGGGGTTTATCTAATGTAGTGATTTGGTCGCGTAAAAAGTCGACAACTATGAAATATTCTTTTCTGTTAAATATTTGTAAAACATCTGGATCATCACCGAAGCTTTTATTTCTTTTGTATTTTTGGAAGAATAAGACTAAATTTCTCTTATAAGATTCCCTGATTTGAGGATGAAAATTTTTATGAGCTAAAATCTCTTGGATCTCTATTGAAGGTTTTCTAATAGATAAGAAATCGTTTACAAGCAAAATAAACTGATCTTTTTCGGACAATGTGGATTCAGGATCCAACTGCGATTCTTTTGCTATTATTCTAATGAAATTTAGATTTTTAAGGGATTCTAAAATGGACTGTATGTCGATTTTATCGTGAGAGAAACGAGCATTAATTAATTTCTTGAACGTTGATACCCGCATGAGTCCATTACGTAGTTTTCGTATTGCATAATGATACACTTGATCAGATAACAACTCGGCTATTTCAAATTGGGTTAAAGGCATTATTTTCTCCTTTAGTTTTTTTCTTAAAAGATTGTTTTGATTATATATAAATTCTAAATGCTAAAATTAGAAGTAGTTTTAAATTCTAAAAAATTTTGTATAATCACAATAAACGAATCACGTGAACAAAATGGCATTTAAAGACCAAGAAAAAATCAGAGAGAAATATCCCGAATGGCCGCAATACGATGAAGAGGATATAAAAGCGGTCAGCGATGTAGTAAAGTCTGGAAAATGGTGGATAGGGGCTCCCGCAGTCCATATTGGAGAAAATGGTTGGAAATTCCAAGAAGAATTTGGCGAAATGCAAGAGTCTAAATATACTTTTGCATGCACTAACGGTACTCATGCAATTGAAATAGCATTATCTGCACTTGATATAGGATTAGGGGATGAAGTAATTTGTCCTGTTACCAGTTTTGTGGCTACTGCCAGTGCTATTGTTGCAACGAATGCAGTGCCGATTTTCTGCGATGTTCATCCAGAAACCTTTAATATCGATCATCGAAAAATAGAAGAACTTATTACAGAACGAACGAAGGCAATTGTACCCGTGCATTTAGGAGGTATGCCTTGTCAAATGGATGAGATTGTAAAGATCGCTGAAAAACATAACCTAAGAGTTGTAGAAGATAGTGCACATTCCCATGGCAGCAGATTTAAAGGTAAAAGGTTAGGCAATTGGGGTGACGTTGGTACTTTCAGTATGCAAGCAAGTAAAGTCTTAACATCTGGAGAGGGGGGTTGCGTTATTTGTAATGATGATGATGTTGCTGATGCAATCTATTCATATTTAGATGCAGGAAGAAAGCCAGGAGAGTATTTTTATGACCATTATGTGTATGGATCAAATTACAGAATTCCTGAATTATGTGCTGCTTTATTAAGAACACAATTAAAAAAGTTCCCCGCGCAACATAAGAAAAGAAATGAAAACGGTCCATATTTACGAGATATTCTGGATGAAATTGACGGCATTACGTGTCAAAAACGTTCGAATGATGTTGATGAATGCGGTTATTATGTTTTTCCAGTAAAGTTCGATCCTGATAAATTTGGTGGAATAACCAAGAAGGAGTTTTACCAATATCTCAATGACCACGGCATACCAACGGATGATGATTACCCACCAATGCATCAATTAGGTCTATTTAAGAATGTGAAACTAAAGAAGGGTATAGATTATTCAAATGCTAACTGGGGAGGTCTTAAATCTGATGATAAATTCTGGCCAGTGGCAGTTGATGTTTTCAATCATTCGTTTGAATTCCCTCAAGAACTATTATTAGGTACAAAACCGCAGATGGATTTTATTGCAGAAACAATTAGAAATTTGCAAAAAGAGAGATTGTAAAAATTGAAAATTGAAAATAATTCTTTTCTATTATTTATAACATGTTCGCTTATTCTCATTAGGATAACAATAACAGTAGTTTGGATATTAACTCGTTCTTCTGATCCAATTCACGTTCTTTATTTTGTAACTGTCCAGCGATCTTGCTGACTAGAGAGAGCATTTTTTCAAATACATTTACTTTACGCTCTAAATATTTGATTATCTTTTCTGGGTCTTCAGAGCTGGGCTTATTAGGCATCCTCTCTTCCAGTTTCTTGAGATCATTAACAAGTTTTGAAGTCGAAATTTTAACCTTAGGTGACATTAATTTCGGTGTTTTTTTCTCTACTTGCTTAATCTTATCTACGGGAGATGCACCAGCGAATGGATCTGCGGGTGCAGATTCAGCGGTTCCAATTGCATTTTGAGAGCCAGATGTGCTAGCATTACTACCAAAGGGATCAGCATTCTCTTTAACGCTTTTCCTAAATGCTTCTTCATCAAATTTTAAATCATCGGGTACTTCCTCATCAGACACTGTAGCTAAGAGATCGTCAAAGAGGTCTTTCTCTTCTGTTTTTTTAATTTTTTCGCTAATTGAAGTGGTAGTTTCAATTTCTTTAGGTTTGGGACCCGCTCCCTTCTTCCTGTCAATTTTTATCTCATCGAATTTGTTATCTCTTAGTAATTTATACATGTCATGAAAATACATATCAAATTCTGCATCTTCTAAACGAATCAACAGATTATTGCATATTTTTCTAAGAGGTTTTTCGTAATCATCGGGCTTTTCACCAGGTGCTAAAATAGCAGCAACAGCATAATTCGGTTTACCAACATAAGGACTATTATACCCGCCAGAATAAAATGATGCAATTCGAAAATCTTGCGTAGTTATAAACTGAAAATTTGCTTGAGTATCTCTAAATCTATGAAGATTATATAGATTCATTAAATTTTGTTCGTCAATTTCGATATCGCTGGGAATTGAATCCAACATATAAGCGCCGACATCATTTCTCCAAGCGATAATAACAAGAGCTTCTACCATTTTTAACCAACCTATTGATTGTAAGTTTTCTTAATTTAACTTTTCTGCTTGTAAACAAATAAATCTATGTAAATATCTTATTTCAGATTTACATATCCTTGATAAAAACTAAATGAAAAGTATATTTAAAAATTGTTAGAATTAAGATTTAGTTTTAGTTTATTTCAATTTTTCAATCAAATCAAACAATTGTTCAGTATGTTCTCGAACATGAGAAAATGTATCGCCGCTTGAATCCACAACGGATTTAACTGCTGCATTAGTTGATGAGATGATAATTCGAGAAGGCAGACTAA
Organism: Promethearchaeota archaeon; assembly: GCA_014729055.1. GTDB lineage: Archaea > Asgardarchaeota > Lokiarchaeia > Sigyniarchaeales > Promethearchaeaceae > WJKO01. Next base: position 7,584 of record WJKO01000171.1, read on the forward strand.
GAATGACGCTGATAAGCATAATAAATTCTTGCATGATCTTCAACTTTATTTCAGCAAGTCGTTGTCTTTCCGCTTCTGTTAATTGAGCATCTTTATCAGACAACGGAATTTTCTCCACAAACTTTTGCAGTTCAAGTTCCTCCCACATATTAGACTTTAGACCATCAAAATTAACGCCTAAATCTTTTAGAGCCTTATGAATACCTTCAAAAAACAAATTCACGAACTGAGACGAATCCATTTGTTGAAAAACGGCAACCATTTCCTCTGGAGCTAGATCTGTTAAGATCTCAATAAATAAGCGTTTGTAATCGTCAATAACTTCTTTTGGAATGTATATTTTCGTCATTTCTCTTGCAGTGTTATAAGTATGTCCGATTATCTTAGAGTAGGTCTCATTTTCTATTGTTTTTTCAAGTATTCTTCCGGCTTCATTTAAACCATGTATTAGCAGAAAACCAAAGATTCTTATAACATCCTCCTCATATAAACGGAAATGACCGAAAAAATCTTTAGGTTTCATGTGCATCTTATCTTGAATAAGATCGGCTATTTTTTCTTTAATTACTAAAAGGGGTTGCGTAAGTATTTCCTCAATTTTATTGAGATCTATGTCGAATTTTCCTTTTCGCTTTAATTTCTCTGCATCCTCTTCAGTTATCAATTCAAATTGATCTGCGGGTATTACAGAGCAAAATAATTCCATACAATTATCTCCCGCATTGAAACATTTCCTCTCAATGATATCAACCCTGTATGGACTCCCCTTGGTTTTTAATACATAATTGGCAACCTCTTGAAGCATTCCAACAACACCTGCTGCACATCCATTATAATCTGGTACGCATTGTTTAAAATCGATATCAAACTCATTTGTACTACCAAATCCTCCGCATACCGAAGATCTTTTTAATGTAAAAACTATTGCGGGATAATCAGAATCTTCAATTTCCTCTTCTGTTTGGATATATTCATCCATTTTTACACCGAAAATGATTTGATAAATCATTGTTGGTAATAACTCTAACACTTTTTTTGGATCACTGGGAAATATTTTAAACAATGATTCTTGCCGATTTGCTGATTCGCGAGTCCCTTTAATACCCAATTCTTTCATAATTTGAGAAGATTCTACGGGATTTTTTGTGATATCATTAACTTCTTTATATATTTCCTTGTATAATGTGATAAAGAAAGCGGAATTTACGTTCCGGCTAACAATCTTTGCGATTTTACTTACTAAAAATTTAAACACATTTAATCATCCTCCAAAATTTCATAGGTATGAGTACAGACATTATCTCCCAAACTTTTAGCGAACAAAACACTAGACTCAATAACTTTATACCCATGTTGTCCGAGTATGGCAGCTACCATGGGTGGTATTATAGTACCCGGTGATACCGAAATATCTTTTCGGTGGTATTTGCACAGAGCACATCCTTCATCTTTCACTTCATATAGATGACCTTTCTTAGAGATACTGACTTTACTATGTAATAGAGTTCTATATATTTGCTTTATAAGATTTTCTGGGGATTTAGATCTAAAATCAAACAATGGATTCATAGTTTTAGCGATGTTTTTTCCCATCCGCTTTAATCGAATCCGAATCTCATTATCATCTAGCTCTTTTTCTTGCATATATCGGACAAAATGATACACAACATTACGCATCTGGTTTGTCGCGCTGCTTTTTCCGATTAAATCTTTGATTTGATAATTTTTCGACATATTCACGTATCCCCAATCGGATGACTATTTGTATAAACGATTATTTGAATAAAAATATTTTACAAGTCTAAAAAATTAATCGATTTTTACGAAACTTCTAAACAATAGAATATAGGAAGACTAATTAAATAATTTAATGAAATTTGGAAAAGAAGGTATTTACCATTTTCTTTTTCCAACTTTATCAACTAAATTCTTATCTTTTTCAACCAATATCAAAGTACCTTGCGGGACGTTAAAAATCTTCGACATTAAAATGCATTTAGCTTTTAATAAGAAGAAAATAGTCGCCCATTCAGCATTTATATCAATCATCGCTTCAAAATTGCCTTGTCCCTTCGAAAGTATTAGATCAGCAGTATTAAAATGTTCGTTAAACGAGTTAGAACACTCTTTGAGATAGATGCCGGGAGTTGAGGAAGCTTCCACAACTTCACAAATTTCGGTCATACCAACAAATTTAGCGTCTTCCATGGTTACATCATTGATTATTGGTCCACCACGAACCGAATATATTATCTCCTTTGAGGGATATAATTCTTGCAGTTCCTCGATAAATATTTTATCAAATACAATTTCGCCTGAATTGTCCCCTAAAATCATTATTTTCTTTGATTCTTTTATGATATCTGTAAACTTCTGAATATTTTGTTTGCCGCCTAAATTATTTTCCGCAAGACTCTCAAGTTCTTTATGAATGTTTATATCATCTGCCGCACCAAAATCAATCGCATTGCCCATAATACTGGCTTTTACTGCCATGACTAAAGGTTGATCTGCGTTTTTGACTAGTTCCTTTACTTCGGGATAGAGATCCAAAGCTATCTGATTATACTTATGCTTCAATTCTTTATATGGATCCTTGGTCTGCAGAACTTCTGCTATTATTGCATAAGTCTTTCCACCTAATACTACATTATTTGTGGTTTCGAGATCAAATGTTGTAATCAGTTTCATCATTTGTTTTTGAGCTTTTACAATTTCCAATTCATCAATTTCTGGTTCTAATATCCGTAATCCTTTTTCGACTTGTCTTATCATACACGCCATACATTCTGCAAACACCCTCATTCCTCTATCAAAAACTCCTTCGGTATTGGTTGATCAAAATTTCTTTGTTTAAAATTTTGGCCATTATCAACATATTCAATTGCGGAAGATTTCCCAGAATTAATACGCTTTTCGCCATAATATTTTTTAAACTCGGCAGGAGCACCTGCATACAAACCATAATCTTTCGCTTGACCCCGCAACACGGATCCGCCAGCTAACACAGCTCCTTGTCCTAATTCAGCACCTTGTAAAATTGTTGAGGACAAACCTACCATAGAATAGTCTTTTATTTCACAAGGTCCATGTACCATGGCAAGGTGCCCGATAATGATGTAGTTGCCAATATTACATTGCGTTCCAGGTTCTGAATGTATTACCACATTTTCTTGAATACTTGTATGATTTCCGATGCGAATTTTACAGACACTTGCTCGAATTTTCACTCCAAACCACACATTCGTATATGCTCCAATCTCGACATCGCCGATAATTACAACATCCTTTGCAATAAAAGCGGTCGGATGAATTTTTGGACCAATACCCGTTTTTGGACTTTTTTTAATCAATGAAAAACACCTTAATCACTCTATATATCTATATATTACATCTGAAGTTTTATTTAATTTCTGAAATTATTTCAAATGATCGAAGTATTAAGAAAACAGAAAATGTATAAAAACGGAAAGAATAAATAACAAATAAAGCAGATAATGAGTAAAATGAGACATTTTATAACGGATCCAGAATGGGATAAATTTTATTATCATTCCCGGCAAATAAAAGGGCAAAAAAAGATAGAAAATGAATCGGAAGAAGAAGAAATAAAGAAAGTACAAATGGTATTGAATCGGCTCAAAAAATTAAATTACATATCAAATGCAGATTATAATTTGGCAGATTTTAAAGATCTACGGCGTAAAGTTCAGAACGACTTCTTTATTTACTGGACCGCTATCAATCCGCCGATGGAAAGATTACTCTATGCATTAAGTGATATTTTAAGACCGAAAAATATCTTGGGGATTGGTATATTTACTGGCAATCCAGTTATATGGAGTCTGGGTCCCGCAATACAAGACCATTATAAATATGATAAGCTAGTTGCAGTAGAAATCGATAAAGAACATGCAAAAATATGTCAAGAAAACATGAATAAAGTAGCTGGAGAAGGACGGGTAAAGATTTTTGATAAAGACGGATTTGAAGTTCTTAAGGATTACAGCGATAAAGAAATCGATTTATTATATTTAGATGCGAATGGTAAGGATCCTTGTGCCGAACGCTTCTGGCAGAGAAGAAGAAATACAAAACGTATCAATTATTGTTTGTTAAAGAATGCATACTCCAAATTAGATCCAAAAGGATATGCAATATGTCATAATGCCTATCAACCAAGTTTCAGAAAGATTGCGAAAGATTACTTAGAATTTACGAATAATGAAGATTTCTTTAGCAAAACAGCGACCATCGGGATAGATGAAATGGGTATTGAATTTTCAAAAATATAATCAACGGGAAAAGATGTTATCTAATAGACGATTCACTTCTGAGATAAAAGCATTAAAGTCTCCGACATTTCGTTTCGCAAACTGAAACACCAATTTACTATTCACTTTTCCATATCGATGCACCAAAATATTCCTAAAACCTTTCATTTTCTTTATTATTTCAATGTTATCAATTTTATCAGATAGAAAATCAAAAACTGCTTCTTCATCAGGAGGGGGTCCGTTATGAAGTTCTTTATTAAGCATATAGCATATATCTATAACACATTCAATCATTATCTGGAGGATTCTTTCGGTTGCCCGTTGTTTCTCAATATTTTGTAAAAAATCTTCTTGGTTATCGGGTAAAATTGAAAACAATTCTTCTTGATATCCTTCTAATTCCCTTATTTTTATCAAAATTCTCTCTATATCTGCCATTTTACAGATCTCCTAAATATAGTTTGAAATGTGGTATAAATAAATCATAGTCTTTATGTGTGGATTCATAAATATCGTAGAGGGAATCAAAATCCCTATTATAGAGGATTTTCCCCTCATTTAAAACTCGTTCCTTAATATACAATGGTAAATCTTGAAAAATGTGAATATCGAGTAAATCGGGAAATTCACTCATACAATCAGTTAAGAAATCTAATTTATCCAAATTGTCATAATCTTTTGGATGAATGACAATAGCAATATCAATATCGCGATAAAATTCCTCTTTAACATAGCTGCCGTACAAGATGACTGCCAAAATTTCTCGAATATCTTCTGCCCATCTGACTAACTTTTGTAAAATTTTTCTGTGTTTTTTTCTATTCATTTCAATATATTTTTCCCGAATCGAATATATCTGATTCTTTTTCTTCCAAATATACTTTTTCAAAATTACGATCTATTAGTATTAGTATTAGGATTTATTAGTATTAGTATGTTAATGAATTTTATTAAGATTAGGGAGAAATATACAACATCAGTTGACTAATTTAAACAATTTATAGACAAACCAATTATTAGGGATAAATGTGTCCGAGATGGAAATTTCAGATAATGAAGTAGAATTTGACATTCCTAAACCGAGTGAATATAACGCCGAAGAACTTAGTGATGAAGAATTTGAGGAATTAATTGACTCATATCGAAAGCGATATGATAATTTAGATTTATGGCAGCAAATAGGTTTTACTCGCCCTTTAGGCGGTTTTTTTTATAATTTTGTACTCGCAATTATAGGTGTATTGATAGGGCTCGTTTTTGTAGGATTTCTTTTGTCTTGGTTATACCCATGGCCGGAAGCTGAGGGATATCGTTCAATCGCGGGTGTTTATTTTCAACTCATGTTCGCAATTTTTGATATCGGCACTGCGTATGGTATTGAACGATTTGTTGCGGAAAACCGGATAAAAAACCCGAAAAAGATGTTGAAATACCTGCAATTTTTCATTTGGTATCAAATGATAACAGGGCTCATTCAAACGACATTTGTTTCTTTGTGGTCTATCTTTTATATAACAGAGACGACAATGGCTTATCTCATTTGGGTTTTCCTTATATTAAGCACAACACAATATCCCGGGTGTTTGGGTTATTTTAAAGCAGCACTTAAGGGTTTGCAGCAGTTTGATAAGACCGCGGTTTTGGACTTCATCGGTCAATATTTCTTTCAACAAGCAACGAATGTAATTTTTATTTTACTCGGACGATGGTGGGGGGCCCAAAATCCCGCAATCGGGGAGTTAATGGGACTTACAATTGGCGCAGCTATGGGTGCATATATAGACGACTTTTTTGCGACAATAGTGTCCGTTTATTATTTTAATAAAGTTGTTAAAAAATTCGGATTCAGTTGGAAGGCAGCACTCCGCCATGACTTCGACAAGGAACTAGTTTGGGAATGTATTTCGTTTGGTGTAAGAGTGGCGTTAGGTCCGCTATGGGGGACTTTTGTAGGATTTACAATAAATATGTATTGGATCACGTTTGTTCCGCAGTGGGCAACATTCTCAACTTTATCCAGCATCGGTCGAGGCATCGCAGACCTCACAAAAATGGGTGAAGGAATCAATTTAATTCCGGCTACTTCAGAGTCGTTTCTGAATGGAAAAAACAAGCTAGCACAATTTTATATAGCTCAAACATTCAAATACTGGACATTTTTCTTAGTTCCCATGATCTTTATCATCGGAGTTTACGTTCCAGTTGTTATCGAAGCAGTTTTAGTTATCGAAGGGGCTGAAAACTATGCTTTAGCAGCAGGATTTATCTTGCCATGGTTAATATTTAATTTACAAGAAAATGTAACACATACAGCCGACCATATAATTGTAGGAGCCAGCAAACCAAATTTCCTCATGCTGACTCGATTATTAGAAGAAACAGGGAAACTCCTACTGATGACGACATGGATTGTATGGCTGAAGATTCCACAAAATTACGGAACAACAGGAGTTGCTTGGGTGGTCGCAATGGGCATATGGCCGGCCGTTATCGCAAAAACGCTTGCTGGTTGGTGGTATATCCACAATAAAATCGTCAATGTGAAAGTACCTTGGTGGCAAACATTCATAGCGCCTCTGCTTGCATCGCTTGTTATGGTGGGATTTTCAGCGATATTCCTCGTGACAATCTATCCGCTATTAGAGAACACTCTCGGTGTTTTATTTACGGGTGTTATCACTTTGTTAGTTGCATTTTTAGTTATGTTTGCTTTCGTATATTTGGGATTTTATGGTTTTTTTGGCGGATATGATGATTTTGGCTATAAAATCTTCATGAAAGCAGCGGATATGTCAGGTCCCTCGAAGCCGTTGGTGAAAGCAATAGGTAGTGTTATGGGTTGGGGGATTCGTATATCACCTTTACATAATAGATTCGCGATTCCGAGTAAGTATGCGGAATTGGAAGCATATGAGTTGATGTATGAGCGCGAAATGGCGGATAAAGAATTAGAAAAAGTGAAAAGGATCTAAAATCAAAAATAAAAATTTTAAAAAAAAGATCCTCTTGATAAACCTTTAAATAAAAATTTAATAAAAAGTGAATAACTGGAAAAGATTGAGCATGTTGTCACCGAAAACGGGTATATTTAATGCCAGAATACATCCAAACCAACAGATAATTCCAATATATCCTATTGCAGAAATCTCTTCTTCATCTCTAATCCTCTTATATACTAAAAATATATTGACAATTAGTATTCCCTGGATAAATAAGGAGAAATAATACAAATTCAAATAATTCTGGTAATTATCAGGCCAATTTGGTGAAAAAAATACAAATAAGATGTTGAGAGCAATTGATAAGGCAATCAAAATTATTATTGAAATGAATGGAAGTCTCTCGCGTCTTTCTTTATCAAGAATAAGGTTAGCTAAATATAGAATTGGAAGTATTAATAGCACAGCAAAGCCCGTCATTATTATTAAAAGGAAAAAAACAACACTCACTACGATGACTGGTATGAGCATCAAGATATTAAGTGTTGTTTTATATACTTTTTTTGATTTTTCAGAAGTCCAGATGAATCTCAACCAGATAATGAGAAACCCGAGTTGGATTCCAAAAAGAATCCAAAACATAATAAAGTCGTCAAAAATGTTAAAGATTGGTTGGGCGGCTAATATATATACAATTATGAAAGAGATCAATACCGCATTGATATAGATCATGGCTAATATCGTATATTTTAGTGCGCGGAAGGTGAAAAATACTCTAAATACAATATAAATACCAAACACAATGAAGAAAACATTTGGAATAATTCCCAATTCTCCAAAAAGCATTATTACATTGTCAAAAAATGCTATCTGGAAATGGAAACAATAATTATATAGCCCGAATAAATACGCAATCAAGTATGTTGTCCATAATACAAGATCAACGAGAACCCATGGTCTTTCTTCTTTTAATTCAGTAAATGCGATCGTCATCATTAATTCAAAGTCACCTAAGAAGAAAAGTAAAATTCCGCCTAAAACATTGAAGTTGCCAAGAATGGCTATAATACCCATAGTATGCATAAAAAGTCCCATAATATAGGTATATCGCTCAATTATCTTCATCTAAATCCTCCTTTTCATTTGAAGATTTTATCAATGCACCGATGAGAATGTAAATCTCAAAATAAAACTCCCATGTAATATTATTTTCCCTTAAAAACACGGATATCACTAAACTAACCGCTAGATAGGTTGTCCATATTATCCAATTATAGATAAAAATATTCCAGAGTGTTGATTTTCGTTTTGTATAATAAGCTGCAGACGCCAGTAGAGTCATTCCAATATTTAAGATCCCAAACAATACTATCTCATGGAGGGCAAGCGAGGGTACAATTAATACATCGATTAATCCTTCAGGTAATACATCAATCCCAATAAAAACAAATATATTAGCTAAAAAGAAAGCAATAATTTTCTGAGTTTTGCTATATTTCAATAAAGATAACACGAAAACTCCTGCAATAGTTAATAGAACCAAAAAATTAATACCAGAATATGAGGAAGAATTGAAATATCCTAATATATATAGAATAACGCAACTTCCAACATAAAACAACTCGATAATGATTGAAATTATTATCATTGATGGATTTTCAGGACGATATGCGATATAGAGGAATCTTCTCTTTATATTGCCCCCTTTTAGAAACACATCCATATTTATCAATATATGATTAAGAAAGTTCACGAAAAAGGCTATCGATATCAGAAATAGAACATTTAATATAAAACGACCTTTCTCATTAAATACATCTTCTAAAAACGGATCCCCACTCACACTCATGATAACATCTAGTCCAATATATACTGCAAAAAGAATTATATAGAGAGTGAGAATTGCCGTTATTAATTTGAGATATTTCTCTCTATAAACTCTATAATGGATTTTCTTGCCCTTTACTTGGGTTTCTATTTTATAAAACATAGTTATCATTAGACAAAGGATTGCCAGACCGAAAATAGCAATCTTAATGCGAACTGGAATTAAATCAATAATTAGGTCATTAATAAAGAAGAAAATAATTGCAATTGAATTGATTAATAGTAGCAGTAGCACGGATTTTACTGATACTTGGTAGGTTTCTTTTTTCATTTCTGGTTCTTTAATTTCTTTTTCAGAATTTTCCATGAACAAAATTAGTCATATATCTATAAAAATATTCACTCAGAGTCTTAGTTATCTGATTAACTGCTAAGTAAAAAGAAATATATTCCAATTGAAACAATAATGAAATATGAATTCAAAGGAACGAGTATTCTGTGCACTCAAGCATATCATTCCCGATAGAATACCTATTGATATTGGAGGCTTACAATCTGGAATTCATATCGATGCGTACAAGAAATTGTTGAAACATCTCAATATTCATGAAAAAGAAATTAAGTTCTCAGATATAATCCAACATACTGCCTTGCCTTGTGAAGAACTCCTCGAATCATTTCACGCAGATATTCGATACTTATATTTCAATGGAACGATTATACCTGAAGATGCAGAATTTGAACTTTCTGATGATCAAAAATGGCAAGGAATTAAGGATCAATTCGGTGTCTTTTGGGGAGAACGGATAGAAAAAAGTAAAGAAGACATCTTGTATTTAGATCCAGTGATTCATCCGCTAGCTAATTGTAAGAGCGTTGAGGATGTTCGTAACTATGATTGGCCTGATGGAAGAAATAAAGCACCATTTGAGGGACTTAAGGCAAAAGCTAAAAGATTGCGTAAGAA
>WJKO01000172.1 GCA_014729055.1 Promethearchaeota archaeon
ACTATAAGGTTGATATTAACAAGATATATTCTGAATTTGATGTAGATCCCAATATAGGGCTCACAACTGATCAAGCATTACAATCAATAGAACTTCATGGTAAGAATGAATTAAAGAAAGTGAAACGGTCGTTTTTTAAGGTAATTATTGCCCCTATTATTAATCTGCTTATAATATTATATCTAATTAGTGCTTTAGCAATGTGGTTGCTCGGCGAAGTAAATCGTACGGCACCTACGTTTTTTATTTTAGGGTTTAATGCTCTTGTAGCGATTATTCAGCAATTTAGGGCGGAGAAACAACTAAAAGCGTTACAACAATTGAGTGCAGCAAAAGCTACAGTTATCCGTAATGGAAAGGAGGTTGAATTACCGACGCAAGAAATTGTACTTGGAGATATTGTGAAATTAAATTTAGGAGATAAGGTACCCGCGGATTGTCGGATAATTAATGGTGTCAATTTAACCGTAGACGAGTCAAGCTTAACTGGTGAATCTGAACCCGTTAAGAAGAATAATACAGATAAACCACTGAAAATGGAAGATAACCAAAAACTTCCGATACAAGATAGAAAAAATATGTTGTTCTTGGGAACCTACATTTCATCGGGAAGGGGGTCAGCTATTGTTGTAAAGATCGGAGAAAAAACGGAACTCGGAAAGATCAACGTGAAATTAGAAGAAGCCACCACTGGCGATATCCCTCTCAGAAGAAAAATGAATACACTGGCAAAACAATTGGGTGTAGGGGTTGTGGCTCTACTTTTAATTTCAATTATATATAAAAGCATTTTACTCGGTTTGGAAAATCAGCTGAATTGGAATAATTTTCGGCTAGCAATGATTAATTCTATTGATTTGGGCATGAAAGTAATGCCCATCAATCTCCCATTGCTAACGACAATAGTTCTTATAACAGGTGTTTTAGCGATGGCGAAAAAAGGTGTCATTGTTCGAGAATTATCGAAAACTGAAAGTCTCGGACGTGTATCAATCGTTTGCTCGGATAAAACGGGCACGTTAACTAAAAATGAGATGACAACAGTATTAGTCTGGACGCCTGATAATGAGTATGGTGTGAGTGGGTTTGGATATGAACCCGAAGGTTTGATTTATGAGCTAAAAACGGGAAGAAGCACAAAACCAAAAGAATTAGCAAGATTGGTTGTTTCGGGGTATCTAAATAATAATGCAGTCTTGACTAAAAGTGTGATAAAAATGAAGCTTCCCAGCGGTAAAGGCGATAAATTTAGGGACAAATGGGATATTAAAGGACTTCCAACAGAAGGTGCATTAACGGTTTTAGCAAAGAAGTATAATAATAAAATTGATGAAATAGTTAAAAACTATATATTTGTCTTTGAATACAATTTCGATTCTTCAATCAAACGTATGTCAAAGGTGTTTGAGAAAGACGGGCAATATTTTGTTTTTACTAAAGGTGCTACAGAATGGTTACTCCCTTTGTGTAAATCTTATTTAAAAGACGGAAAAATTGAGGAATTGGAGAAGAATTACGAATTATCTATTCTGCAAGCAATGAGAGGGTATGCTGAAGCTGGATATAGGGTTCTCGCCATTTGTGATAGGATACTTGAACCCAATGACATCCCCGATGATTGGGAAGGGGATGAAATGCGTACTAAAATTGAAGATAAATTAACGCTATTGGGGCTTGCAATAATTTTGGATCCTCCTCGGGAAGATGTCGAAAAAGCTGTTTTGGAGTGCCAGAATGCAGGTATTACAACAGTTATGATAACAGGAGATAGTATTTCTACTGGAAAGGCAATTGCTAAACAGTTAAACGTTTATGAGGAAGGAGTAAATATAGCTGTCGAAGGCAACCAACTATACGCTTTATCGGATGAGGATTTTATTGACGCAACAGTTTACGGTCGAGTGAGTCCCGAACATAAACAAATAATAGTCGAGAGATACCAAGAAATGAACAGAATAGTGTCAATGAGTGGTGACGGCGTGAATGATGCCTTAGCGCTTTCAATGGCAGACTGTGGTTTAGCAATGGGTATAAAGGGAACCGAGGTTGCTAAGGAAGCGGCTGATATGGTAATAACCGACGATGCATTCAGCACAATCGTTACTGGTATTAAACAAGGGCGTGGATTGTTTAAGAAAATACGTGCAATAGTCTATTTCTTTGTATTAGTGTCAGTAATGGAAGCGATAATATTATTCGTTAGTAGCTTTAATCCTGATCCCAAATGGGCTATGTTTGATTATTGGCAGTTAAATCTGCTATATGTTACTGCTCATATGTTTCCATCTCTTGGTTTTACCTTTATGTGGACTGCGAAAACCGTAATGATGGAGAAACCAAGAAATACTGCAGAGATTATTCCTGGTAAGTATCTTAAAGCCTTGCTTTTTCACATGCTACTTATGGGTATTCCGATCGTTTTAGCATACGTTATCTGTTATGCTGGTTGGTTACCTATATCAGATTTCAATCAATTGGGTATTGTAACATATCAAGATTCTGCGTTTCCAGAAGTTACAATCGGAGCATTCCAATCTAAAGCCAGGACAATGGCTTTTGCAGTAATATTTTTGCTAGAAGGATTAATTATGCCCATGCAAATTCGTCGCATGA
>WJKO01000173.1 GCA_014729055.1 Promethearchaeota archaeon
AGGTGCAGCAACTTCAATATCAAATGCAACACGACGAATGTCAGGTATCGGATATGAAAATATTTTAAGATATTTCTTTGCAATATCTTGAAATTCAGCTTTCTCATCTTTATATAATTCCAAGAACTCTTTTTCAATTTCTGGTTCAATGTCTAATTCTATGGGTGTAATCTTGCCATCTTTTATTTTATATAGAAGTCCAGGTATCAATTGTCTATCGTAAATAAAATTATGATGATAACGAATATTTGCCTCCCATGCTCCATCTAAGATTGTCTTTATATTCTTCTGTCCGCTTGCAATATCCCGGGGCGTAAATCCATAGACTTTTGATACTTCAATTTCCTTATCTTCCATTAAATCGTAGATTTTTTCAGTTTCTATACCGTTAAACCCCTCATATTCGGTTAATTCGGGATTTTTTTCCAATTTCTCTTTGGAATCCTTATGAAGACAATAAGGACGGTGATTGGTCGTATCTATCCAGAATTTTATACAATGGTCGTCTAAATCATAAAATTTAGCATATGCTTTGTTCTGAGTTCCACAATATTCCATAGTGAGTAGAATACCGCGTTCCATATTGTCACATATTTGATTATTTATCATCAAATATCGCAAGTATCGGCTTTTATGTGCTTCTCTCTTTAGTTTCTCTGGCTTTTCGTCAAATGCTGACTCTCCAAAAGGTGTATCGTCTTTCTTATAGAATTTCAGTTGATCTTCTTTCTTGAACTCTGTACTCTTCTTTTTAATCGATTCTTGTTCTGATTTATTCCCCAGCCTCCCTTTCGTTTCTTCTTTTACTTGATCGGATGATGATAAGGCTTTTTTTTTGCTCTTTTTTTGAACATCGGTTTTTTCTTCCTTTTCAAATGCACTTTCAATTGTTATTTTCTTTTTCGGATCTACTTTCTTCCCTTTAGAGTCAGATTGAGGTTTTTCTGGTTCCTTTTTGGATTTCTCCTCCTTCTTGGATTTGGGTTTCATTTTTGACTTGGTCAATCGTTTATCCTTCGATTTTGACATAAAATCCATAAGACTCGTTGCTTTCGGAGAGGTTTTTTTCGTCGATTTTTTCCCCTTTGAAGTTTTTTTTGATTTACTCTTTGATTTTTTCTTCTGTTTTGTTTTTTTTTCTAAATTATCTGACTTTTTTGAATTACCATTTGAATTCTTTTTAGATGTGGGCATGCGTAATCTCCAATATTCTTAATCTTAATTATACATAGTTTTTTCATCTATTCCAATGTTACTCTCTTTTTAAAAAAAGAGTTTAAAAAACTTATATAGAGCTAGGAATAGTTCAAATTAAAATACCAATTATTAATCCGAAATAAATTCAAAGAATAATGATTCAGTAAATGATCAAAATCTTGAATATTTTGGAAAATAATTGCTATTCAGAAACATAATTTCTCAAGGAAATACATATAATGCAAAAGATATGTAATTTAAATTAACGAAAAAGATAATGATTAAAATGGTAGAAAATGACAATGATATTGTAATAGTTTCCGCATGTCGAACTGCGATTGGCAGTTTTGGGGGAACACTTGCAAAGGGAAAGACGAAATTGAGCCCAACTAAAAAGTTTGACGCACCTACATTAGGTTCTATTGTAATAAAAGAAGCACTTAAACGAGCGAACAATCTTGATCCAAGTATTATTAATGATGTTAGGATGGGTTGCTGCTTAGAACCAGTGGATGCAATGAATGTGGCACGTTGTGCAGCATTTATGGCGGGTGTTCCAGTTGAGGTCCCAGCAGTTACTTTAGACCGTGTTTGTATAAGTGGTATGGCAGCAATCACCAGCGGAATGCATCAAATAATGACGGGATTTAGTGATATTGTTCTCGCAGGTGGGACTGAGGCGATGTCAATGGTTCCTTATGTTGTCGAAAAAGCGAGATGGGGTTGTCGTCTCCAAGACACAACCTTTGCGGATGGGCTAATTCACGGTTTACACGCAGGTTCAATATATATGCCTTATCAACCTCCGAATGAAAAGAGACCTAGAAAATACATTATGGGAGATACAAGCGATTTTCTCGCCGAAAAACATGGCTTCACAAGAGAACAACTTGATGAAATTGCTTTAAAAAGTCATAATGGAGCTGAAAAAGCTACTAAGGACGGATTATTTAAGGAGGAAATCATTCCCATAGAAGTACTTAGACGTAAAAAGGATCCGATAATGTTTGATAAAGATGAACATTTTCGTCCGGGATTGACTATGGAACAACTCAGCCAATTGAGACCTGCATTTAAAAAAGACGGAGTAACCACGGCTGGAAACAGCAGCGGAATTAATGATGGTGCCGCCGCTATGATAATAATGCGACGAAGCAAGGCAAAAGATCTAGGGCTAGAACCCTTGGGCAAAATTACGGGACTAGGTATGGGTGCATGTGAACCATGGTTTATGGGTGAGAGCCCAATTCCTGCAGTTCGAGATCTGTTACGAAGAACAGGCAGAAAACTCGAGGAATTCGAACGAATCGAAGTAAATGAAGCGTTTGCCGCTCAATATCTTTCAGTAGAGAAGGAATTGGGATTAAATCGCGACATTACAAATATTCATGGGTCGGGTATCGGTCTGGGACATCCCGTCGGTTGCACTGGTGCAAGAATTATGGTAACTCTGCTTTATGATATGATTCATAACGACTTACACTGCGGTTTAGCAACATTATGCGGTGGTGGCGGCGTATCTCAAGCAGTTATCATAGAAAGAGACTAATT
Source organism: Promethearchaeota archaeon (assembly GCA_014729055.1). GTDB lineage: Archaea > Asgardarchaeota > Lokiarchaeia > Sigyniarchaeales > Promethearchaeaceae > WJKO01. Next base: position 2,749 of record WJKO01000173.1, read on the forward strand.
ATAAAAATATTTACTTACTTTTTTATTTATTCTTCAGGGTCAATTCCCAATTTCAATAATTTTTGACGATACCTTTCAGCTTTTCTCTCTTGCTC
>WJKO01000174.1 GCA_014729055.1 Promethearchaeota archaeon
AAGAAATAGGTGTTAAAATGAAAACTGAATATAGCTTAATGGAGCTATCTGAGAAGACGGGCATTAGTCCCCGCAATATTAGATACTACATATCGAAAAACCTCCTTGAAGGTCCTGCTCAAGTGGGTCGGAATGCAATATACACCGAGAATCATCTGAACCGACTCCAGCAGATCAAGGAGATGAAAGAACAGGGATTGTCTTTGCATGAAATCGCTGTAGAAGCTCAAGATTCTCGCGTCACACTGAGTGAACCATCAACTTGGGTTCAATACGCCCTTGAAGAAGATGTGCAAGTATCGATTCGGTCAGATATATCACCCTGGAGAATGCAGCAGATTAAAAAAGCATTAAATCAAATTCTACCTCAAATTCAGAAAAACGGAGACGAAAAATGATTGCTCAAGAACGTGGTTTTGGATTGTACAGTGTTAAGAATGGAAAAGATATTAAATTAGCAATGCAAAGTCTATGGCTAACAGGTCAGGTGCATACATTTGGAGCAAGACTATTGGTTAGTCATGTACTCAAATCGAATGAAACTGAAGCAATTGAAGCTGTATATTCATTTATGCTTCCTAGAGAAGCTACATTAAGGCGATTTTATATAACTGGTGAAGGATTCTCTGTCCATTCTGATCTCCGTCCGACTCAGGAAGCTGAGAAGGAATATGAACGAGGTATCGAGGCGGGTCATTTATCTGCATTTTCAAAAATCTATGGAGATGGTATAGTCAACCTCAATGTAGGAAATATTCGCCCTGAAGAAGAAATTACGGTCCATCTGGAAATCCTTGCCGGAGTCGAATCCCACTATAATGGATTTCGTTTCCGTTTTCCATTTACGTTGGCTCCCAGTTATCATGCTCAGGCAAAAATGATTCAATGTACAGACGGACAGGGTGAAATTGAGTTGCCTGAAGACAAGTTTGGAGATGTGATTCTTCCAACATTTATGAAAGATTCTGATAATCTTCATAAAATAGGATTTAATTTAAACGTCCATTTACAAAAAGATAACCTTCAGATTGCTTCCCCCTCTCACAATGTTACAACAAAACATATAAAAGAAAATACAACAAAAGTATCTCTATCTGTTGAAAATGATGTTCCAAATCGGGATTTAGTCTTAGATGTCCACACCAAAGATCCGATTTTACAGGTTGCTCAAGGTGTAGATTTAACTGGGCAAACCAGCTTTATTTTCAGTATTCCATCGAATGAATTTGGAGAAACGACTCAAAAAGAACGAAATTTTGTCTTTCTTTTTGACCGATCTGGATCAATGGGTGGAAAACCAATGGACCAAGCAAAAAATGCTCTCCGTGCGTGTATCTCAGCACTTTCTGAAACAGATCGATTTAGTCTCGTTGCATTTAATAACGATGTAGAAATATTTGACTCACTAGTGAATGGAACCATGGAAAATCGAGAACGACTTGAGAAATTTCTCGATGGTATTGAGGCAAGAGGTGGTACGGAATTAATGCATGGCATAAAAACAGCTTCATCGATTCTGGAAGGTATGCAGGGTGACATCATGGTGATTACCGATGGGCAGGTATCTGGAGGAGAAAATATCATGCAGCATGCCAAGGCGTTATCGTTAAGATTGCATATTCTTGGTATCGGAGCGGCCAGTCAGGATCGTTTTATTTCCAGTCTTGCCAGAGAAACAGGGGGCATTAGCAAGTTCGTAACGCCCAGAGAAAGAATTGATTTAGTTGCATTAGAATTATTCTCTGGAATAGGTCGTCCTGTAGCAACTGATTACAAGCAGAACTAAAGGGAATTCATGATGGACAAATAGAACCTGCTGTACCTTCGTCAGTCTATGAAGGATCATCTATACAGGTTTATGGACATTATCAGAGAAAAAATAATCCTTACCTGGTTATCCAATGGCAACAAAATGGAAAAAGGCATGAGAAGGAGTATTCTTTAGATGTAGATGAGACCAATAGTGGGAACACTCTGAGGTTGCTTAGAGGTGCCAGATTGATCAATGACTGTGAAAATATGATGGATAAATATTTGGATGGACGAAGTGCAGAAAAACGGCAGAACAGGAGAGTTAAAGATCGGCTGGAATCATTTAGTAAAGAGTATGGGCTAGCAAGTAGACAAATGGCATTAGTTGCAGTCGTTGAGCGAGAAGGCGACCAAGCAGGTAAAATGCCTAAAACGATGGCAATTCCTGTGGGAATGCCTCAGGACACAAGTTTCGATAGTTATTTTGTGGGTAACTCTTCAATAGTGACAATAGTTGACAGTATTATTCCATCCAGGTCGTTTGAATGTAAAATGTGCAGTTCTCGGATATTTGATGAATTTGATTCTTCATTAACAATGAAAAGACCTAAGCTAACGAGATCAAAATCCGAATATCCTACCTCAGATGTTGGAATTAGACTTGCCATAATGATAGAACCTGATGGAGGAATACCGGGGGATACTATGGAAAATCGAGTCCTCGCTTCTATTATTGTATTACTCTATTTCCTACAAGAAGAAATCTCGAATAATACTAGAGCCTATGTATCTCATATGAAGAAGTTAATAAAATTCGTAAAGGATTCTGCCTCAAAATGTGATTGGGTTAAACAAAAGTATATCAATCAAATAATAGAAGATTTTGAAAAAGGGAATCTATCTTCTTGTAATTTAAATTCGTATATTTCTGAGATTGAAAAAGGTTTATTTAAGTCTACAAATGATATATGGGATGAAGTCATAAATATGCATAGCAATTAAAAGGAGAATGCCTTATGTGTGACGATTATAACAGATTCGAATTTGACAATTTTCTATATGGTGAAGTAGAAACTTACACAAAAGAAAGAGAAAAAAAATGGTCTAATTCGGACATAGAATCAAGATTGTTTTTTGACAGATCGGAATCGTTTGCTTTTCATATTTTGGAATGTTGTAAAAAACTATATTCCTTAGAAACCATTGATGAAGACTTGAGTACTTTACGATACGAACTTAAAAAATTATACGCTCATGAAAAAGGTGACCTCGAAAATGAACTATCAGATAAGATTAAAGAAATCGTCTATTCAGGTAAAGATCGAAATATAATTGCCCAGGAGGTAATAGATTGCTATAACAAATATAATGACAATCTCCCTTTCTATCCACATGAAAAAGAATCACCACTGAGATTGGTATGGGAAAGATTAAGTATTGAATACGCTGGAACTCTTACCAGCTCAGTTAGTGATTTAGCAAATAGAACAATAGAGTTATATCAATTAATATTACATGTTACACCTTCCAAGGAGGTTATTCCCTATTTATCTAATCTGGCAAAATGCTATATCTGGGGTTTTGATTCAGAATGTATTATTCTCTGTAGAAGTGTAATTGATAATGCTTTCAGTAAGAAAACAAACAATCAGATTTGCGAAAAGCATCTAGGGGAACGACACTGGAAGAATTTTACATTGGAGGAACGTATTTTAGTTGCACAAAAAGAAGGCATTTTAGATGAAAACATGAAAACAATAGCAGATACTATCAGAACTAACGGTAATGATGTAGTTCACCTTGACCCTAATATAGTTAAAGATAGTTTTGGATCAATCAAGAATACAATTGCAGTATTGGAATGTCTGTACACATGAGAAATCTTCCTGGATGACGCTGATAATATTCCTCACATCTTCCTTTGCCATATTTTTAACCTATCTGGTAAATTCGTCTGCTACACAGTTTACCAGAAACCTGTTTTCTTATTTCCATTGTATATGGAAAAACAACAAATCAGAATCAGTGCTAAGAATTTGGGGCCAACTGGCTCTTCTTGACTTCTTGGTGAAATACGCTAAAATAG
>WJKO01000016.1 GCA_014729055.1 Promethearchaeota archaeon
ATTTAATTCAACAAAATGAAGATTTTTTTCGATCTCATAAGGAAAACTGCCATTTTTTAATTTTAGACGGTATTACGGGAAATAAGATATACTATTTTCCAGATCGCGGTCTTCGGAAGAAACCATTCTCTCTGCTTTTTTTGAATAAAGTCGACGAATTAATAGAAAAAAATGACCCTATAGCAGACAATATTGACTTTATTCGTATGTGGATGCCGCCTCCTGTTAATACAGATCATAGTCCGATTGTTTTTCTCGGTTATAATGCATTCGTTTTTGCTTCACCAGAAAATGTTAGCCATTCTGCAGAAGATACGCCCGATAAAATCGACTATCAAGGGGTGGCCTCTTTCTTTAATTTCGTAATAAAATTAATAAAAGAATTGGATAAAGATTAGTCTAAGACCGAAATCCAGTTACTTTCTTTTATTCCTATCTATATTTTTCGGGATACCATTTTTCTGGAAATTCTTGTGTCTGATAATTGGTTATATATTTGATTGCCCCGTCAACATTCTCAGCAACATGATATAATTCTTTAAATTGGCTCTTTGCAAATTTCTCTTCAAATATTTTCTCAAAGAAATCAAACATTTTATCGTAGAAATGATTTATATTTACAATTACAATGGCTTTAGATTCATATTGTAATTGTTTTAACGTCAATACTTCAAATAATTCCTCTAATGTTCCAAATCCGCCCGGCAAAATAATAAAAGCATCCGCTTTTTTAGTCATTTTTTGCTTTCTCTCGGACATTGAAGTTGTTACTATTAATTCATCAGCATCTTTATATACGATACCATAATCTGCTATCGCTTTTGGAATAATTCCTATAATTTTCCCGCCGTTATCATGCACATTTCTGGCAAGGATCCCCATCAGACCTACATTGCCACCGCCGTAAATAAGACAATGCTTCTTTTTTCCAATTAAAGTGCCTAAATGAGCGGTTTCTTCCTTGTACTTTTTAGATACTTTACTACTCGATGAACAAAAAACGCATAAGTTCGCCATATTTTCCATATATCTAATGAAATATTTTATGTTTTCCCATTAGGTAATTTAGGACATTTACAAGAAAACATCAAATAAAAATCGAAGGAATTTGAAAAATTCTCATCAAAAACTCGAATTTTATCAAAAATTATAAATATAGATTCAAACATTATTCAATCAGTCGTACCAGTGAACTGTAAACACGACTACTCATACAAAAGTAAATAAATACAACTACATAAATAGAATTCTAAAAAAAACACACGAGGTAATGACACTATGTCAGACGACAAAGAAAATGATAACAATGTATATATCGGTAAAAGACCAACGATGAATTATGTCATGGCGGCAATGATGATATTGAATAATGATAAAACATGTTGCATTAAAGCGCGAGGTAGGGCAATCTCCCATGCTGTCGATGTAGCAGAGATTTTGAAGAACAAATTTGCCAAGGATGCGAAGTACAAAGATATTCGTCTTTCAACCGAGCAATTGACTAATAACGATGGTAAAATCTCAAACGTATCGAGCATTGAAATCGAGATCTCACCTAAATAGTAGCAACGACTTATTTTCCAAAATTTAACATGCTATTATTTACCTAATTTTTTTTCTTACTTGTTGTTAATCAGTTTTTAACCAGGGAATGGGTATTTTGACGTTAATTCTGCTAATTCAACAACCTTTTTAGAGTCCATTGCAATCTGCGCGGCTGCAACCATTATAGTAGACCAATAGGCACTTTTTACACTTGGTTCAACTCTTGTATTAGTATTTATCCCATGAATGAAGTCATCAATTAAATCATATACCACTTTATACTTTGCTTTTGGTATTTTATATACAAAAGACTGATTTTGATTCGCGCTTCTATCAAATCTAGGGTCAATTTGGATTACCTCCTCATTGATTTTTCCAAATAAATCTGCCTTTGAACCGGAAATTTTAATTGTTCTTCCATTTTGTGCTTTAGATGGGAAAAAATGCATCCCTAAACAAACAACTAATCCATTCTGGAATTGAATTAGAGTCTGTGTATTGTCCACAATATCATGTTTTGAGTTATATACGCAATGATCCGTTTTTCTTGACAGAGAATCGTCATCTTTCACATGATATTGGCACCATTCCTCCGGAGGACAGTCTCTACATAGTTTAGCTGAGCTACCTTTTGGGGCATTACCTTCGCGAAATTCAATATTGGAACCAAAGCAAGAAATTCTTTCGGGCTCTCCAAATAACCAGTAAAGATAATCGAAATCGTGGGAGATTTTTTGATACATAATTCCGCCGATATTTTTTCGTAATCTCCACCAACTACGAAAATAATGGTATCCGCCGTAATACAGCTCGTTAGCCTGAACAAAAAGTGGTCTGCCTAAGACACCATCATTACCTTGATCAATAATCTGCTTGATTGCTTTAAAGAACGGAAGACAGCGTCCTTGATATCCCACTTGAAAAATCTTACCCGAATCAACAGCCTTGTGAAGTATATCGTGGTTTTCTTCTAGATTAATACCGACTGGCTTTTCTAAGAACACGTGTTTATTTGCATCAAATGCTTGTATAGCCATTTTTGCGTGCATTCCGTCAGGTGTTGCAATAATAACCGCATCTACGGCATTATCACTTAAAACCTTTGAATAATCTTGACTTGTATGCACTAATTCCTTTTCCTCCTCTGATAAATGCGCTTTGAAGCGTTCAACAACTTCTTTTTTGAGATCACATATATGCGCAACATATCCCTCTTTATGAGTTGTCACAACTGATGCAAGGCTTTTTGCACGTCCACCGAGACCAACGATACCAAAACCCACCTTTTTAAAATTGTCCTTCATCATTTATCACCTTCAATTTCCGGGAATTCTTTTAGACGATGAATTTCAATCGTTACATCTTGATCAAGCAATTCATAAAATAATTCTTTTAGAGGAATATCATCTTCTGGAGTACTTGGACCTGCAATATTTGTGTAAATTATCAAACCATCATCTGATAGAGTTAACTTTCCGCTATATCTAACCATATGTTAACTATATCTAACCATATCTAACCATATAAGTTTAACTATATCTAACCATATCTAACCATATAAGTTTTAAGAGTCCTTTTGTAAATTCACGTTTTCCACCGTGGCTTGGATGTCTGATATAGAATGAATTCTCACAACCAACCATATCCAAACATTTTATCCCAGACTTTCCGATTCCTGCATAGATTTCAAATTGAAATATATTATCTAACAAATTAAGATAACTTCTTCCTTCTTTAATTTCATCTGAAGTGGGAGGTCGGTTTGTCTTATGTTTATCTTTTTCATGAGGATGGAATGGAAAAGAGTTCCAAAATACACAACGTTTGAAAATTCTTTCATCGATAACCGAATAGACAATTGTTGCAGTCATTTCTTTATCCTTTTTATTATAGGTTAGCTTAGTTCGAATAGGTTGATATAATCTATGTAATGCTAAAATGTTTCCTGATGTAAATGGGATCCCCGTCTTTCTACATCCTTTATAACCTGGAGCTTCTCCTACCAATAATATCGTCGGACGTTGTTTTTTCATAAAATGTAGGTAAGCATTAAGATTGTCTATTTTTCCTTTATCTTTATAGAAGTTATATACTAATGAATTAGAATCCCTATTCCGAAGTTTGTTCACAAATCGTTCTAACATGAATTGTCTCTCTGTTTATTTTTTCTTTTTTTTTCTGTTTTCTGTTCTTCTATTTTTAATTTGTTAAAAACATAAATTAAGAACATAAACA
>WJKO01000175.1 GCA_014729055.1 Promethearchaeota archaeon
ATACTAAATGTGAAAAAAAGCCAAGCTCGTAAAAAATCTGGAAAAAGCGAATTACCTCCCCCTATTACCGAAGAATTGGCTGGGGTGAAGTTTGGGACGAAAATACGTAGAATATTGCTCAAAATCTTTAATCATTTCTGGAAAAAACAAAATATACTATTTGCCGAAGAAGATTATCATAAACTTCATGAAGCTTATTGGCAAGAATATGAAAAATCTAAGATTATCGCGTGGAAAACTGATGAAGCATTTCTGCGCAAATTACATAATTCGTGTAAGAAAAATAATGTTACGATACATAGTGCTATTAGTTGCGCTTTCTTATTAGCCCAATTAGAGATTTTAGGAGATAACGAACCCTATATTCGCAAATTCCATATGCCTATTGATATGCGCAAGAGATTTATAAAAGCGATAGACAATAAATTGGGATTCTACGCTTTATCTATTATAATCGAACATAAATTATCACGAGAACAAGAATTTTGGCAAAATGCAAGAGTATTGCATAATCAAATACAATCCGTGTTCTTAAAACTAAAATTATATAATCTTTATACCATCAACCTCTTTCATCCTACATTGCTTGATAGTGTCTATTTTGAGAAGCTTGGTATTATCTCTAACAAAATTAGTAAAATTACTATGAATGCTATGGGTATTAACGATTTTATTGCATCACTTGCTGTCACAAATCTCGGAAAAACGGAATATGAATATAAAGGAGAAAATCATAAGCTCATGGAAATGTATGGTCCCTCGGTGTATACAGAAGTTTTAAAGCGGGTTATCAGCGTTTGCACTCTAAACCATTGTATATACTTTACTCTTACCTACGAGTTAAAAAATAACTCAGAAAAAACAATCAGGACAATAAAAGAATTAACTATGCAATTATTACACGATGCAATTTAGTTACTGGAGAATATAATATAAGATGGGAATACTTAAGGTAATTAATCCACTCGTTGAGCATATAACATCAATAAAATTCCCGAGATAAAAACCGCCGGTGATAAAAACATCATTGGCAACAACAAGGATGTGCCATAAAATCCATATAACAAACGCTCTCCATCAAGCACAATTCCAATAACAAAAATTGTCATACCTATCAGCGTTAATATTGCCTTCTTCCGAACCGCGCCAATTGTTATTTTAATCAAATACATATACAATATAAGAAAAGAACCAGCCATGATGGGCATACCTATTTCTTGTATTGTTCTTGAAAGCTCTGAATGAGAGACATCAAAGATTACAAAATAGAATGAGAGAATTGTCAAAATAATACCTACTATTGAAAAAAAATGTCGCGACCATTTTATTAGCCATTTCTCCAACGTTATTACTAAAGGTAACAAAGACAACGCACCAAATGCATATCCTAATGCCAGTAGAAAATTGTAAAATGGTTCGATAAAATAACCCAATACAAATAAGATTCTGGTTATTCCCATCAAAATAAAAAATAGTCCGAATGATCTATATACCCACATCTGTGATTTAAGCAAACCCTCTTGTAATGATCGATTTAAGAATATAGCCCCAGCAACATACATAATAGCAATTGCTGAAATCCAAATTACTAAATGAACTCCTCTGATATAGCCTGCTTCAATTATATCTAATAACCATGATTCCCATTCCGAAGTTTGAATTAGCATAATATCCTCACGTATTTATGATATTCTAGATCAATCATCTATTTGTACTTAATTCTTAAAATTAAAAAATATATATCTTCAATAATTTTTTTGAGATATATTTATTTTCTATATTTGCAGAAATAATAATATGAACGAAGGTAACTCTAATCCCTCATTTTCCAATAAGAAGAGAATTTTATGGATTCTATTTAACGTAACAGCACCAATTTTAGGATTAATCTGTTTCATAATTCTGTTGTCCAATTCAAGAACTCTCGAATTACTACGATGGACTAAACCAATTATAGGGGTAGTAGTGTTAATAGCAGTTTTTTCTTTTGGAACACCATTATTTGGAGCTGTTGATATTATTATCGCTGAAAAGTCTAAAGATAATAGGAAGAAATTACCCTCAAGAGGATTTTGGGTAATAGCTTTAATTGGGGTTATAGCACCAGCTTCAGCACTGAGCACATTGACGATATTATCTACAATAAATTCAGGAAATAAGGCACCCCAGTTGATGATAATTTCACAAACTGGAGCATATGGAATTCCCGATATGGCTGTTACCTATTGGACAAACACGCCCGAAAATATAGAAATGAGTGTTGGAGAAGATCCAGGATTATTAACTGAATCTATACCAGATGAATATTCTGGCAGTTCTAAATCTCATGCTTTCTTATTAGAGGATTTAGAGCCAAATACCCAATACTTTTATAAAATCTCAACGATCGATACAATATTCAATTTTACTACCATGGCAAATTCACTGGATGATTTACATTTTGCAGTCGGTTCTGACATACACATAGGTGCATCAACTAATAATCCACAAGTAACAGAGAAAATACTGCAATACATAAACAATGATGCTAATGGATTTGATGCTTTATTTGTTGCCGGAGATATGGTAGAGTTCGGTTGTATTGACGGTTTGTGGAAGAAATACTCGCAATTATTCTCACCACACATAACACATATTCCATACAGACCATTAATGGGGAACCACGATGGTTTTTTCAACGGAGAAAATCTATATTTGCGTTACTTATATCCAGATAAAATACCGAGTAATACCGGCTCGCGCCTCTATTATCAAATAGAAATTGGAGATATTCATATCTTCGTGCTGGACTTAGAATGGGGGATCGGTACTTATTCGCATGCTCAGAAAGAATGGTTTGAAACTGAAATAGCGGTGGTTCCTGAAGATGATTGGACGATTGTAATAAACCACGCAATGTATTATACTTCAGG
>WJKO01000176.1 GCA_014729055.1 Promethearchaeota archaeon
ATATGAATTCCATTTTTCTTTTTTGGTAATTGCTTATTAATCATTTTTGTTGTTGTTATTTTTAATTTCATCGTTTTTTTCATTACTTTTTTTTTGATCGTTTTCGTTTTTTTCATCCTTATCGTCTTTATCATCAGATGCTGGTTCACATAGAGCTACTGAACTTACAGAATCATTTTCATTTAATTCAATTACCCTTACACCCATAGCAGAACGACTTAATGAACGCAATGAAACACTAGGTACTCGAATCATAATACCGTTATTGGTAACAATTAATAAATCCTCATCCATTGCAGATTTAACTGCTACTACGAAATCATCTGGGCTATGAAACTTAATATTGATAACACCTTTACCTGCACGTTTAGTTTCTCTGTATAACTCAAGCTTTGAACGTTTTCCGTATCCTTTATTAGTAATCGTTATTATGTCTGTTTCATTATCGCCGAGAATCATATCAACAATCTCATCGCCCTCTCTCAATGTTATTCCTTTTACCCCCATTGCGGTTCTACCAATAGGTCTCAATTCGGATTCTGGGAATTTGAGAGCATATCCTTTTTTGGTCGCTATCAAAATTTTCTGCTCCATTTCTGGATTGGTGAGTTTTACATTGATTACTTCATCATCTTCTTTCAATGAAATTGCGTAGATCCCATTACGCCGAATATGCTGATATTCATTTAATTTGGTTTTCTTGGCTTTTCCGCTTTTGGTAACAAAAATTAATTCTGCTTCTTCCTCAAAATCTGACACTGGGATCATATGAACTATCTGTTCATCTTGCTTTAATCCTATGAAATTTACCAAGGCTTTTCCCTTTGATGTTCGACTCATCATAGGTATTTCATAGGCATATTTCTGATAGACTCTTCCTTTTTTAGTGAATAGAAGCAAGATATCATGACTTGAAACAACATAAACGTCTTCAATCATATCTTCTTCACGAATCTTGATAGAACGTTTCCCTTTTCCACCTCGATTTTGACTTTGATATGTTTTTAACTTCATCCGTTTGATATATTGATTCTTCGTCAACATAACTACACAATTAATATCAGAAATTGTTTTCAAGACCGCTTCTTGATCACTTTCATCGACAGCATCAATAATCTCTGTCCGACGTTCATCTCCAAACTTTTCATCTATTTCGGTTATCTCTTCATCAATAATTTTCATTCTTCTTGATTTATTTGCTAAGATATCTTTATAATCCTTAATATTTTTCAATAATTCTTTCTTTTCATCTACTAATTTCTGTTGTTGGAGTCCAGTCAATCTTTTTAACGGCATATTTAAGATTTCTGTGGCTTGAATATCAGAAAGGCTATACTTTGCTATTAATTTTGTTTTTGCAACGTCCGGATCACTTGATTTCTTTATAATTTGAATGATTTCATCTATATGATCAATTGCAATTAACAAACCATCGATAATATGTAATCTGTCTTGAGCTTTCTTTAGATCAAATTGTGTCCGTCTAATGATTACGTTTTCCCGGCATTGAATAAAATGTTCAATTAATTCTTTCATATTAAGAATAGCAGGTTGTTTTCCATCATTTACTAATACAAGATTTACCACGGAATAGGATTTTTGTATGTGGGTGTATTTATATAGTCTATTTTTAATGGCATTTGCATCTGCTAGCTTTTTCAACTCAAGAACAATTCGAATACCTTTTCGTGAAGATTCATCCCTAAGGTCGATTACATTTTGAATTTTCTTTTTATTAATTAATTTTGCTATTGATTCAACCAGCTTAGACTTATCGACTTCATATGGAATTTCTGTGACTACAATTTGATTGTGGTTCTTTTTCGTTTCAATTTCAACACGTCCTCGGATGGTAATCTTGCCTCGTCCCTGATTGATTATGTTTCTTATTCCTTTTCTCCCAACGATAATACCGCTTGTTGGAAAATCAGGACCCATGATATAATTATTCAATTCTTCAGGATATATATTTGGGTTCTTAATAACCGCTTTAATAGCTGCTATAATTTCACTTAAATTATAAGGTGGCATATTTGTTCTCATACCGACAGCTATACCACTTACACCATTCATTAATAAAGCGGGAATTTTTGATGGAAGAAATAGTGGTTCTTCAAGTGATTCATCATAATTTGGGGTGAAATCTACAGTGTCTTTTTCAATATCTGCAATCATCTCAGAAGCTATTCTTGCAAGTCTTGCTTCAGTGTAACGAGATGCTGCGGGCGAATCTCCATCTATTGAACCAAAGTTACCTTGTCCGTCAATTAATGGATACCTCATATTGAAATCTTGAGCCATTCGTACTATGGTGAGATAAACACTCAAATCTCCATGTGGATGATATTTACCCATGACATCTCCGACTATACGTGCACTCTTCTTATGCGGTTTGTTATACATAAATTTATTTTCATAACAAGTATAAATGACCCTTCTATGAACTGGTTTCAATCCATCACGTACATCGGGCAATGCACGACCGACAATGACACTATATGCATAATCTAAATATGATTTTTTCATATGGTCATTTATGTCACCAATGCGAATTTTCGCAGGCGTTTTTACGGATGATAGACTTTTTTTTGAAGATTTTTTCGTCATTAAATTATCCTCTTACTTAAATTCTTATATGAGATAATCTCGATTAGTTTTATTATACATCTAAATTTGTTACTTCATCGTAATGTTCCATAATAAATTGTTTTCTAGGTTTAACCTCTGCACCCATTAGAGTATTAAATAATTGGTGTGTTTCAGCAAAGTCTTCGTATTTGATTTTCTTTAGTCTCCGTGTTTCTGGATTCATTGTAGTCGCCCAAAGTTCCTCCGGATTCATTTCACCCAATCCTTTATATCTTTGAACTTTAATTTTAGATTTATCATCGATTCCATACTTTTCCATTACTACTTCTAAAGCGGGACTTAGGTTTTTTTCCTCGTATATGTAG
>WJKO01000177.1 GCA_014729055.1 Promethearchaeota archaeon
ATTATCTTTCTTGCGGTACCGGGCATGGGCTTTTCTGAGTAGATCCAAATTTTCCTTTCGTATTTCTCCATTACGCAGTTTGAAAGTCTCTTTTAATCTTTCGATTATTTGCGTTAAGACCGCTTTTGGATCTCCAATTACACCTAATGCATGGTATGATAACCCAATTTCTCTCGCGTCAATATCAATGTGTATCATGTCAAGATCTTGTGGAGGATACTCAAAATATGCGGTGTCATCTTCCGTTAGCCTATTTCCGACTACTATTATTAAATCTGCCTTTTTCTTTAGAAATAAATGATTTGGTCGTTCTCCAAACAAACCAACTGTGCCGAAATAATTATTATTGAATGTTGGATTTGTTTTCATTATTCCTTTGCCAGATATTGTAGAAAATACTGGGGCTATGAGCATATCGCTCAGCTTTTGAACCTCTCCAAATGCTCCCGATAACACAGCACCTCCGCCTGTATATATGGCAGGTTGTTCTGAATTAGCGATCATACTAATCGCTCTTTCTATTTCGTCAGATGCTGCCGCTGATCGACATCCATTAATCGAACATGCACCCCCTTGAACTGGTAAAAACTCTGTCAAAGGTAAATCTCTAGCATTCAACACATTTTCTGGGAACACAAGAACGACAGGTCCGGGTCTGTTATTTATTGCATGTCTGATACCATATTTTAAAAACCGCGGTACGTTTTGGACAAACGTAACGTATTTTGCCCATTTTGTAATCGGTAATAGCGTGTCAGCGACATTAATATCATGGGGGACATTTCTTAAGATATCTTCGCTCTTCACCGTTCCTACGATAGCAAGTACGGGCGATCCTGAACCATTGGCTTCTGAAAGTGCCACTGGAAAATTCATTGAACCCGCAGCACCAGCATCACATACTCCTAAGGATCCAGTTACTCGTGCGTATGCATCAGCGGCAAAGGCAGCAGTTCGTTCATCATTAACTAATACATGCTCTATACCTTCTGACCGATAGATCCCGTCATAAAAAGCAAGCGTATGACCATCTGGGATACCAAAAATGTACTTTACTCCATGTTCTTTCAGACTTTGCACGATTCCATAAGCCGTTTGTACATTTATGCTATCATTCTCTTGATCTGACATTTAAAATTAAACCAAGAATAAAATTAATTCACTGCAATAAAAACAATTTTTTTATCAAATAAAAGTAATTAAGTTGACTACTTATTCCTCACTCGAGAGAATATATTGATCCAGATTTTGTTTACTTTTATCGTTTTTTTGACTTTTGGCGTGCCATGATGCTTTGGAGAGATATTCTTCGGGGATATATCTTCGCAACTCATCCACGATATCTGTGCGAATATTCATTTTAAGAAGAGTATCCATTAAGATATAATATTCGATTTCTTCCTTTTTCGTCGTAGGTGGGTTGATATTGCCTTTACGATTAATAATATTCAATAAAGTTGAGATAGAGGATTCGTAATGAGGAATTAAAATATCCGTTTCAACCGAATAGTCTTTTCCAGCAATAATCGTTTTTTCTATCAGTTTCTTTTTGGGAAATTTTTCATACCCAAAACCTCTCTTTCCCAAAGCATTTGCGGCAGCAAGCGTTGTTCCCGTTCCTAAAAACGGATCAAGCACCCTTTTAACACCTTCTACTAATTTTATACATGTATAAGGTAGTCCTATGGGAAATGGTGCATCATGACCTTTCTTTATTTTAGCACCAGTTGTTTTCTCATAACATATATGAAAAACATTACCCGGATCTCTTAGATCGTTCTTGCTATACCTCCCAATATTGGATTTATCTGCATAAGGAATGCCCACTGCCTTTGGATTCAGACTATAAGTAGATTTATTTTTTACGAACATGAATATATGCTCCCAAACATTGTTTAGCCGTTTGTTTCTTCCCGAAGGCGTGTAATGTCCTTTGCCATATATGGATTTAACCCATATAATATCTTGAATCCTGATCCAACCTACTGATTCGGCAGAATTTGCAACTAATTCAGATATACCTTGATCATTGGCCGAGTCTCCAATATTTAAGAAGAAAACACAATTGTTTGATGCAACTCGCAGACATTCCGTCCATACTTTCTCTAAAAATTCAATGTAAACTGATTCAGGTTT
This sequence comes from Promethearchaeota archaeon, assembly GCA_014729055.1. Classification (GTDB taxonomy): domain Archaea; phylum Asgardarchaeota; class Lokiarchaeia; order Sigyniarchaeales; family Promethearchaeaceae; genus WJKO01. Next base: position 2,137 of record WJKO01000177.1, read on the forward strand.
ATTGTCATCATATTTTTTATCTGCATCGGATGCATAATTTTTTCCTCGGTTATAGGGGGGCGATGTAACGATGACATCAATTGAATCATCTCTAATCTCTTGCATTGATTCTGAAGAGGTAAAAAAAACAGTCTGCTGTTTTATCGTTAACGAATTCTCTTCATTAATGCTACTCATGATTACTTCCCCTTATCATTGCCACTCATTATGCTTTTGATCAGAATTCTTCTTTGGATTATTCTTCTTAAATTCTTTTAATGCTGTTTCTATCACATTTGTGACGCTTTGATCATCTAAATAAGTTGTATCTATTATTAAATCAAATGTACCCAATATTCGAGGCGCATCTAACAGATCAATGCCATAATATTCGATAAATCTCTGATGCTCGGATTCTTCTCGAACTAATGTTTCATTTATTGCATAATCTATCGTTGTTTCATCTCTTTCTGCAATACGCTCTATTCGCACGTCCCGTGAGCATTTAAGCAAAATACAATAATCAATAATATCACCTAATAAATACGGGCTTAATTGATTGTCTAAAACGCAGTTTCCTTTCATTGCATAATCACGGATTCTCTGATCTAGTTCCTCATCAATATCTCGGTTTTTTTCTGCTAATTTCGACATTTCATCTAATGTTAACCCTTTCTCCTTAGCCAGCTCACGAAATAGTTTACCAGTTGAATACCAAGTTAAATTAAATTTTTTTGCAATCTTTTTCGACACGGTGGTTTTTCCAGTTCCATGTAATCCGCTAATCGCAATAATCATAATATTTTTTTGTTTTAAATTTGTTTTAAATTTAGTTATTGATCTATAAATGAGATCGATAATTGAATAAACATATGTTTGCCGTGAAAGATCCCCTTACATATACGAAATATAAGGAAAAGGTCAGTCAACTCGATAATCTGCGTAAAATATGGGTCGAGATCATTGTGCCTGCGGTATTATATTCATGTATTGGAGCTATCACTTGGGCAGTGCGAGGATCCGATGGTTATGGTGGATTTGATGGAGCATTAGTACATGGAATGGCTTGGGCATTGTTATGGTATTATTTCGCTTATGTAAGGGGGATTGATGCCAGGAAATCTGCATTCTGGCTCGGCTTAGGCGTCTCAATAGGAGGGTTTTGGGGATATGGTCAATACGTTTCATGGATTCAAGGCGTATTCTATACAAATACGGGTGTAACTCCGTATGAGTCAATTTCTGTTAATCCCATCCATGGTTATGTATGGTTTTGGATTGTTGGTGCTATTTGGTTGGGGATTGGAGGTATAATTCTTGGATGGAGTATGGAGAAAAAGAATGAAAAAAGGACATTTCTTGAAGTTATGAAGAAGTGGGGACCTCGTATTCTCATCCCTCTGTCGTTTGCAGTGATGGGATATTTAATAGTCAAATTTCAGCCGAGCTGGTTCTTCCCAAACTATTCAGAATCTCTTTATACGGAACTCAATTGTCCGGATTGTATAAATCGAACTATTTCTACAAATACAACAAATTTTGTAATGTTGATGTGGTGGATAGGGGCAATTTTGACATCTATTTTACAAGCTGACCGAACAACAACATTTTGCGGACTCTTTATGGGGTCGATTTTCGGTTTCTTCTATATGCTGAGCGCGATGTGGACACTCGGATATGTTTATGCACCATCATTTATAGATTGGTGGAAAATGTGGGAATTGTCAGCAGGCTTTACATCAGGATTACTCTATGCAATATTGCAACACATTCTATTTAGAAAAATGGACTCGGTTCATGAAGAACAGATTCATAAAGAAAAAAGTAAAATAGATAAGAACCAGAGTGACAATCAAAATATGATTGAACGTAGAAATAATGGATACCTCATCTTTACAAACTTTGCTTATTCGTTAATACTCATTTACGGCGGTTCACTTAGTATTGGCTTGTTTTTCGAACTCTATCCATCGGATATCGACCAATACAGTTTTCCCTTTGAACGAATTATTTTATTCCTAATCGGTGCAATTCCTATTTTGGTGTGGGGGTTCTATAAACTCGTGAAAAACTATACCGAATCGAAGAAAGGAGAATATGACAGGTTTAAGATTCCGGATATTCATATCAAAATCCGGCTACAATTATTATATCTTCTAATTATTAGCACGATAATTGCTTGGCCTACTAAAATCATTATCTTCTATATACTGTGTTATTGCGCGACAAATCTAGTTCTCCTCTATTATGAAAAAATCCTGAGAAGGTAACAATAGATGACATATCGATAAAATTATTTTATTTTTACTTTTTGACCAAGAGCTTGACCAGGAAGACCAGCTTCTTTAAAATGAGCTATGACGGCTCCATTTTTTCCGTGTGCCTTTGAGATTTTACCACTCAGTGTTTTACCAGATGGAGAAAACCACTCAACTCGTCGACCTACTAAAGAATAAGCTTGTTTTCGGGTATCTATCGAATCGACTTTTATGATTGCATGTTTATGATGAATGACATGTCTGCTTTGTCTATAATTCATAAACACTCCATCAAGAGGTTCTTGAGTTTTCTTCTTTTTTTTCTTTGATTTCTTTGTTTTTTTCTTTGCCATTTTGAACGCCAGATCTATAATTATAAATTACTAGTAATGTTTAATTCTGTGAATTATTGTTGGTATATGCGTAATGAATTAAAATTAAAATTAAAATTTTGTGAATTCTGCTCTGTTATCTATAGTTAACTTTTGTTGAATAAAAACTAAAACTAAATAGGTTGAATAAAAAAATAGTAAAAAAAAGTCTATTGTGAAAATATCTTATAGATACATTCCGCCAGACTCAGAAGCCTTTGATGTAGATAGCATCTTTCTATGCTGTTGTTCAGTTTTCTGACTCAGTTCCTTTAATTTTTGTTTAATTTCGTCAGATTCCTCGTGTAATTTCTTTGTATCTATATTCAGAGAATATATTTTGTTTAGTTGTTCAATACAAACCGCTGCAGCTGCGGGATCAGGTATACTAGGATTCACTGGTGTTAATAAAGCATAACAATTCAATCGATTATTCAATCCCTCATTTAATACTGCCGCTTCGGGACCCATAATTAATCCTTTCGGTAGGGTTTCTGTATCACTTTTCTCACTGATTCGGTCAATAATTTCCTTCTCTGCCGCGACATAAACCGGATGTTCCATAGGCAGTCCCTGTTCTGAGAGCCCTTGAATTACACAAATCTCATCTATATCTATATCCAACGCCCACCCAGATATTAATCTTGCTAAATCTGAATAAGTATCCGATTTGTTAAAAGGTATTTCGCAAATTCCTACTAATATGTTCTTTTCTCCGGAATAATAAAGTCGAAACGGATGTTGCAATATCCCATTCTTAAAAACAGCCATTGCGGGTAAATCTTCGGTTATTACGACACCGATCTGCTCCATTTTTAATTGTTCGATTAATTCAGTAGCAGCAATATCCCCGACTAAACCAGCCCCTAAAAACCCTAATATTAACGCAGGATGTTTGTCTTTAACAAGATTTACGTTATCTTCATCAAATTGTATTTTACTACTTTTTGCCGGGATACAGGAACTTGCAGTTTCAAAATCTGTCATTTTTTCCTCAGCTCATATTTATTTTATCAATTTATTTTAATTTAATTTCAATTTATTTATTATAATTTCAATCTTAATTTATTTAATATAGAACTATTATTAATTTAAACTTAATAAATTACATATTAGAGTTAATTTATGATGAAAAAAAGTGTATGGATATTTTCCTTTGAATTTTCGGGAATTATAAAAGAAGGGGGCTTAGGAGAGGTTCCCGCAAATCAAACTAAATGGCTCGCAAATCAATATGATATTACTCTTTTTATGCCTTCACATAATATTCATAAGAATAAAGAAAAAGTTGATAATCTACAACTAACAAAGGCAAATCTTCTCTATAAAGATCGAATTGATATAGCAAAGTTTGGTTTGGGCGAAAATGATGAAGAAATTGCTATATCATTTTATGAAGGAACATTGAATAATATTGATGTGGTCATCATCGCTGGAGAAAATGAGTTTGCATCTAAAATATTAAACGATCCAGTTATTTACGGTCCGGAAACATTAGAGGGGAAATTTATCTTATTTGCAAGAGCCATGAAATTCTATATTCAGAATTTAATAGAGCAAAACCAAGACAAAATTCCAGATATTATTCATTGCCACGATCATCATGCTATTCCAGCAATGATCAACGTGCGGCAGCAGACTTCCAAGACAGGGAAAGACGTCGCTACTGTATTTACAATTCATTTATTAACTTGGCCAAGAAAGAACTATGACTTTATGGAAGCTTGTGGTATTGAAGATATACCGCTTGATATCTATCTCTCCAATCTCCATAAGTATATGAGTATCAAAGACCTCTATGAATTACTGAGAGCGAGGAATATTAATGTACCAAGTATTGAAGAAATTGGTGTATTGTTTTCAGATGTTGTAACTAGCGTAAGCGAAAGCTATCTGAAAAACAATGTCGTAAAACAGTTAGGTGGCTCTCTAATCGCAGGTAAATCCGAGTTTTTTTGGAATGGGTGTGATTGGGATTATGATGATATGTTAAGAACCACAAAGGTGGATTTTAAAGAAGATTTAATGAAATTTAACCCAAATGATCCTTTTTCTCGTACCACAATACGTAATTACTTGGAAACTAAGGCACTAGGAGAATTGCCCCGCCGAGAACCAGTAAACAGCTCCAGTAAAATCAAAGACTTTCTTAGTAATAAATTAATCAAATACCCCTATAAACCAAATGAGGATGGTGTATTCGCCGGAAAGGTATGGGAATTTAATGAGCCAGGTCCGCTGGTTATGATGACAGGTCGTTTAACTAAGATGAAAGGAATTGATACTCTCCTAAATGCAGTACCATTAGTACTTAAAAAACATCCGAATACCAAATTTCTCATTTATGTTATTCCATCGGAATTTTCCATGGGTGAAATTGAACCATTATTAGATGTGGCTTATAATTATAAAGAAAATGTTCGTATTCTGTTTGGTAAAGTATTTTCTTTATTTTTCCCAACACATATTGCTGCTGATCTTTTCTGTGCCCCTAGCAGATGGGAGCCATTCGGAATCATCGCTCTTGAAGCAATGGTTTCCCGTGTACCCGTCGTTGCATCTAGAGTTGGAGGGCTGCAAGAGTCTGTGTTAGATCTTAGAGAACATCCAAATGAAGGCACAGGATTATTGGTACCCGTTGATCAACATCAAAAGCTTGCAGAATCATTGATTAATCTCTTGAGTATTATGGAAATAGACGAGCTTGCAGGGAAAAGCAATATACAGAATAACAAAGAGAGTTTCAACGAAAATAATATTGATCTGAATATCTTAGAAGAACTAAAATCCAATATAACGTTTGATGATTTACGGAAAAAGGTTGATACCAACCTACAATTTGGTTCAGAGGTAAGAGAAAACTGCGGTAATAGAGTTGAAAATGTATTTAGATGGAAGATTGTTTCCCAAAAGG
>WJKO01000178.1 GCA_014729055.1 Promethearchaeota archaeon
CCTATAACAAATATATAAGGTGGTACGAGAAATATAGGGAAATCTGGACCCAATGGTTCCGCAAATTTTAACACAATCGAAACCTTAAAAAAGGAAAACATCATCACTCACATTAGTAACAACCCAAAAAAGATTATAATTGATTACAAAGACGAAGATGGTTTCTTAGCTTGAAATAACATAATATCTTCAAAAAATATATGTATTGATTGTTTTAACTCTATTAAATAGCCCATTTCTTCAAGTGATTTAACTAAAACATCTAACTGTGCATGAGATGATGAAATGAAGAAAATTTGAGAATGCTTGTTTATCTTATCGTCTAAATTTGAAAAAAAATCTAAAATGATTGCATTTCCCGAATCATCTCCACCATCCCACGCATAATCAATGATTTTCCGGTTATTCTCATTAATTATAGCAGGCTCACTTGGCAAATAAGGGGGATTGAATATTACATAATCATAAGGATATGTGAGACGGACATTATGTGATTTAAATAGATTGGAAACAAAAAAATTGACTTGCACTGAGATCTTTTTTTTATTCTCCATAAATTTTGCAAAATGGTCTGCTAGTAGTTGTTCATTTTGTCTCACTAACTCTCTAGCAAGATTTATTGCCTTTTCATTGATATCAATATAGTCTAAGATAATTGTCTGAAAATTAGGCATTTCTGAATTAATTGATTCTAAAATTAAATCAAGGAGTTTTAGAATCAATACGTATCCTAATATTCCAGATCCACAACCCATATCAAGAACAGAAATGAAATTACGTTTAGAATGCTGTATTCGTTCTGCAAGCCATTCAAAAAAAATCATTTTAAATTCGCTTGTATCAATAAAGTCAAGAAATAAATATGAATCATTAGATGGAGAATAAACTTCGTTGTAATTCTCTGGAACCTTTAAAACGTCTAATATTTTAGAGATTTTCAAATTAACGTCGGCTCTATTTTTGATTTCAATGTCTCATTCAATTGATCCATTGTGTACGGTTTGTTTAAAAATTTATCAAAATCGATATTGCGAAGCTTTATATCATTTTCATTAAAAAAAGAACCACTAACGATGATGATAATTATATTTGGATTAATAAGTCTAATTTTCTTGGTTAAATCAGATATGTTAGTTCCAGGAATACTAAGATCTATAAGTGCACAATTTATTTTGTCCTTTAACTTCTGGATAATCTTTAATGCAGAATCACCTTCCTTGGCAGTAAATACCCCATAACCTAACCTCTCTAAGATTTTTGTAGTGACATTTCTGACATTAGTATCATCATCGATAATAATTATATTCACTTGTATAAACCTCTATAAGAAATAAATACGATGTTAATCTTTATAAATGGTTTGAAATTCCAATGTTTACAGAGAAAATAAGTCTATTATATCGAATCTGAAAATGGATTAATTTCTTCTAAAGAGTAAAAAAATTAAAAAATAGAAAGATTTTATTAAGTCCTAAAATAGGGCTCAACAGAGTTTTAAGTTTATAGTCTTGCTTTATAATTTATTCTTGGCTGAAATCAATTGCTAATTTCATATCGCCGTCTGTAATCTTCTTTCGATTTGCGTGTTTCGTAATAGTTAAAGCTGCTTCTGTTAACGCTTTAGCTTGCTCTTCTAAATGATAAAGAAGAGTATCTACTGCATCTCGAGCTACTATCTCGGCGCCAGCATCTTTCATTAATGCTCTAACGGGACTCCAAGCAAAGACTCTATTTCTTTTTACCATATGTTTTTTCCTCTTTTAAAATTGATAATGATTAAAATCCAAATTCTGAACCTTGTCAATATAATTGAACCGTTCCACCTTTTGGTTTTTAACCACTTAATAATTCTAAGGTTAATTTGATATATAAACCTTTTTATCAAAGTGGTTAAGTTCATTAACGCTATCATGAAAATATGTATAGAATTTTGTCGGAAACTAGGTGACTTGAAAAATTTAAAAATTTTGTAAAAAATTAAAGAAAATCTTTCCGTTTAAAATAAATTAATAAAATACTAATGATTAACACCATTATAACAACGACAATTAGCATCTGATATGGTTGTCCAGTGAAAAAGTTCATCCCAAATATACCTGCGATTAACGAAGGAACTAATAATAAGGAGGTAATGAATGTGAGTCTTTTCATTGTTGCATTTAGTTTCGCAGAATCCGAAGCATAATACATATTTGTTAATTGGGTCAAAAGATCCCTCACAATATCACACTCATCCAATAAATGTCGGACATGGTCGTCCAATTCGGGGGGAACATCTTCCTTACTAAAGATTTCGCTCTTTAAAATACTATTAATGATTTCTCTATTTGCTTGAAGAATCTTAACCAAATCCAGCAAATAATGTCTGCTCTTTAGAATATCATACAGCATACTCTCATCTGGTTCTTTAATCGTTTTCAACTCATAATTTGTAATCATTTCTGTCCAATACTCTAAAACATGATACATTTGATCTATAATGAGATCCAAATATGATGTTACTAAGAATGTTATTCCACCTTTTGCCATTTTCATAGGATATTTGTTAAAACGCCGAAAAACTGTTTCAATTGGCAAAGATTTAATTGGTTTGTGAATTGAAAAAACAACATTATCTCGAATTAGAACTCCGACTTGATGTTCTTTTAATTCGAAATTTGGAGTTTTTGATCTTATTGTCAAGTACTTAAAGAGGATTAATAAAAAGTCAACATAGTTGTCAGCTCTTGGTCTTTGATCCGTAATAATTTCCTCGATTATATCCAATGGAATATCTACCAATTCCTTAAGTCTCAGTGCTTCTTCATTTTGTTCAATATTTTTTTCCTCATTTTCTATCTGAATATCGATAAATACATAGGCATATTTTGAAGATAATCTTTTAGGATGATATTCCTCCGTAAGCCCTGATAAATCAGAATGTCTCGTTTCTGTTATTGGTCTCCCATGTATTTCATCTTTTATATAATAATATGATACCTTCATAGAGTTCTCCCTCAATTTCATGTTCTAAAAGTTAGAAATAGATTCCTATACCATATGATCTTTAGCTCTAGCTAACTTTTAATATTATTTGAATAATCGTTATATGATAACAAGTTGACTCACAAAATAATTAATAGCTTTATTTACATCTTAAATATATAGGATATTTAGTTTGTGATAAATCATGGTTGGTAGAAAATTATTTCCCAAAAAAAAGAAGAAGAAAGTTGAGACGGTAGCGAAACTTAAAACTACGATTCATCAACTTAATTTGAAAACCAAAGAATTTAATCGTAAATCTAATGAAGCACGATTGAAAGCTGCGAAGGCATTAAAAGTGGGGAATAAACAAATAGCAAGACAGATGTTAATACGTTGGAAGACGTACAAAGGAAAAAGTCATCGTTATTATAATATGATTGGTAAAATTGAGAGACATTTAGATGCGTTAGAGGAAGCACAAGTTATTGAAAATGTAACAGGTGCTTTTGAAGCTAGTAGCGATGAATTGGGAAAGATTGCAGAAAATGTCAACCCCGAGAAAGCTATGGAATTATCCGATGGTGCAGAAGAGTATATTTCACAAATAGATGAAGCGGGAGATTTATTAGCAGGGGATCTTGAAATTGATTTAGGAATGGATGTTGAAGACGAAATGCAGAAACTTGAGGCCGAATTGTTGATGGGAGACGCTGCTGGGATGCCCGAGATTCCTTTAGAAGGTGACGACCTCGAATTAGGACTTGAAGGGGAAGAAGGCACTGAAATAAGAAGTAAAGACAAGATTAAAGAAGAGATTGATAAGCTAAAAAAAGAATTAGATATTTAATTTTAATCCTTTTAATCTTGTGATAGATTCATTGAAATACGTTTATTTCCTCATATTTCTTTCAATTTTTTCGATTGCTTTTTTCGTATTATAGAGTTTTGCTTGTAATTCCTGGTATTTTGATAAATATTCCCGCTCGGAAATTAAACCCTTTTTTTGTCGCAGGTTTAGCATTTTAATTGTACGTTCCATGCCAAATTGTTTC
>WJKO01000017.1 GCA_014729055.1 Promethearchaeota archaeon
GTTATATACTATATCTTGTAATGTTGAGAATGAAAAGGAATTCTCCATGACGCCAAAAAATGTCTTTGGCTTTATGAGATTTGACCGTTCTGTGGTAGATATTACGATCAGAACGGATTGTGTTTATAATTTAACACTTCTCACTGGAACCGGGCAAATTGATTTGCAAATTTTAGATGATATGAGTTTATCCGATTTAAAGATATATAGTGAAACTGGCGATATCAATGTCTTATGTGGAAATAGTGTAAATATAGAAGACTTAGTAATAGAAACAACGACTGGAAATATTGATATTGATTGTGGAGACGATTTTCAAATTACAAACAATACCTACATTAAATCTGATACAGGCAATATAAATTTCATTCCTAATAAAAATAGTACTTTTAATAATAAGCTGTATTTTGAAACGGATACTGGTTCTATTCATTTTATATCAGATCATGATTCTCAGATTAAATCAGATCTGACCGCACTCAGTGACACTGGAAAGATATGGATGAATTTAAGCAATAATGAGATAGGTGGTAATTTATATCTCTCAACTGATACTGGAAAAATTCAGCTTGACATGAAATCGTGTAATTTTACATCAACGAATTATTGGTGGATCAATAGTTCGACAGGAGACTTAGATTTGAATATAGAACAGTTAGAATCTCTTCAGTCTGACGTTTTAGCAAAACTTAAGACTTCCACAGGTACTTTTAATGTAGATTTTACTTGTGAAGCTAGTTTGTTAGGTGCAAAATTTGACATTAAAGATCAAGGAACAGGTAGTGTTAAATGGGATATAAATGGTTTTACAAATAGTAATCCTTATACATCGTCTAATTATGCATTAGCGCCGAATCACATAAATTTTGAATTACGAACGGGCACTGGTGACTTTAAAGGTAACTTAGCATCTCTGTAGGATCAGATAACTTAAAATATATATACCTTTTTACCTTTTTTTTGAAAACATTAGTTCTAAAAACAACAATTCATTTTTTAATTTAAGAATGAGCGATCTTCCAATTGATTTTGACAAAGGATCTTTAACAGACAAGTACTGTTTGGGTATGGAGAGTACTGCACATACATTCGGAGTGGGTATTCTTGATTTTACTGGTAATATTCTGTCAATAGTGAATGATACATTTATACCAGAAAAAGGTGGACTACATCCCCGAAAAGTCGTGGAACACCATAATTCAGTTTTCTTGCGCGTGATTAAAGAAGCTCTGAAAAAGGCAAATTTAAACGCTTCGGATTTAGATTTAATAGCGTTTAGCCAGGGACCAGGATTAGGTCCGTGTCTTCGTATAGGTGCGGGTATTGCACGGACATTAGCCCTTAAATTAAAAATACCTTTGATCGGAGTCAATCATTGTGTTTCCCACGTAGAGATTGGTCGTAGAATCAGCGGTCTTAAAGATCCATTAACGTTGTATGTCTCGGGTGGTAACACGATTGTTAGTGCATTTCAAACGGGACGATATAGAGTATTTGGGGAAACACTTGACTTAGCTGTTGGCAATATGATTGATATGGTCGCTCGGGAATTGGGATTACCTCATCCAGGGGGTCCTAAAATAGAAAGATTAGCAAAAAATAGTGACAAATATTTAGAATTACCTTATGTAGTTAAAGGAATGGATTTATCTTTTTCTGGTATTTTTACAGAATGTAAAAAATTAGTCCACTCAGATAAATTTAATAAAGATTATACCGCTGAAGATATTGCAAACTCGTTACAAGAAACTGCGTTTGCTATGTTGACTGAAGTTACCGAGAGGGCACTCTCACACACAGAAAAAAATCAAGTTTTATTAACTGGTGGAGTTGCAGCGAACAAAAAACTGCAACAAATGATAGGATATATTGCAAAAGAACATGAGTCAGAGTTTCACGTTGTCCCACTTAAATTGGCAGGGGATAATGGAGCTATGATCGGCTGGACGGGCGTGTTACATTATTTAAATAAGGGCGGTATGACTGCTGAACAAACCTTAGTTGATCCCAAATGGCGTATGGATGAAGTATATACTCCCTGGCGATTTGATTCACCAAAATTTACTGGCTTAGAATATGGTTCGATGAAAACAAACGGGAGATCTCATTTAAATATAAAAGACATCGTTGATCTCGATAAATATGATGTTATTCGTAAAGGTGCAGAAGCTGCCTTAATTGGGTCAGATTTCCTCGGGTCTGATGTATTAATTAAACATAGGATTCAAAAGCGATACAGAATTGAACCCATAGATACTGCAATTAGAAATCAAAGAACTTTAAATGAGGCTAGAACTCTAATACGCGTCAAGAATCATAATGTTCCCGTGCCATTAGTATATGAGATCGATTTACAAAATTCCTCCTTCACTATGGATTATATTAAAGGAAAACGATTGAAGGATGTTCTTAAGGATCTTACAGAAGAGGAATTAAAAAGCGCCTTTGATTTGATTGGTCGATATGTTGCACGTTTGCATAAAAACCACGAAATACACGGAGATCTAACAACATCAAATATCATTTTTACTCCCCGAAAAAATATGTTTCTCATTGATTTTGGTTTATCATTTAATTCTTCTTCAATTGAGGATAAAACCGTAGACTTACATCTTTTTAAACGCGTTCTGACAAGTACTCACGGAGAATATTTTACTGAAGTATTTCCTGCATTTCTTAGTGGTTATAAAGATGAATATACAACCGATGATAAAGATTTGGCTAGAATAATAATCAAAGGAATTGAAGATGTAGAGTCTAGGGGACGATATATTAAAAAGGATAAGAGAAAACGTGGAATAATCAAGAAATAAGGATAAAACAATAGATTACAATAGATAACAAGTAACTTCACCACTTGTTTTAATTTTTTTTACGAATAATTTCTTCAAGTTTAGCCATATATTTACCAATATTTTCATCGGCACTATCTGGCACAGCGATTCCTAAAATTCTTTCTTCATCTATCTTCTGTAAAATGAAAGAGCAAAATTCGCCGTTAATTATTGTATATTCGGATTTTTTTCTCAGAATCACATTTGTTAATTGATATAATGCATAAATAAAGGCTGCTAATCGTGGTCCTTCCATAGTACTCTCTATCTTTATAGGCATTCCTTCCTTATTGATTATCGCAATTGAAAGTGCGTTGGGTATAGCCCTTTTTACTTGCACAAACAAATCTTCTTTTATAACTTCTGAAGTTTCTATAATTGCTGATACTTTAAGAAATAAATTTTTCATATTATCCTTGTATTCTTCTACTCCGCTTAACTCAGTGAGTTTTCTGTCAAGAATAACTGATCCAGTAATATTTTTAGTTATTAAGCAAAGAAGTATCCATTCTTGACCTTTTGTCATCGTATAAGTGACTTTTTGGTTCAATAATTTTTCAAATAGGTTGGTGGCTAAGAATAATAAACTCGTAGTACTTGCGGCTAATTCATTTTCGCCTAATTTAAAGGATTCTTCAAGTGTAGAATAGATATTTTTTCCACCATGTGTTGCAATTGTAATTCCTTTTATTGCAGTCTTCTCCGATATGGTTTCATTAAGTAATTCTTCTATTTCCTTTGTCATTTTATCATAAGACGATTCCATTTTTACTCAAGTATCATTGATATTTTCAAGTCTTTAAACATATCTTTAACCTAATGAAAGTTGAAAAATACAGAAGCAAAAATTTTTTCAATTATTGAGATTAAAGAAAGTTATGGAATCTATAAAGCGAAAAGAAATTCCCGTAGTTATTTTAACTGCGGGTGAAGCAAAACGATTAAAACCATTATCAGACCAAATAATTAAAC